>NZ_JBGVBR010000221.1:0-11903 GCF_045225735.1 Succinimonas sp.
AGCCGGGCCTGATCCAGGGTATTCTGAGGCAAAGTCTGGGTCTGTTCGTCGCGGATCTCCTGAAGAAGGTTTTCCGTTCTCCGGAGAAATATGTAGGACTCGCTTAATGCGCTTAAGGACTTGTCATCAATGCAGCCGCACTCTCTTAAGGCCTTAAGAACCTTAAGAAGGTTTCTTTCCTGGAGATCCTTGATCCGGCCGCCCCGCATCAGCTGAAATACCTGAGCAACGAACTCCACCTCGCGAATGCCGCCCTCCCCCAGCTTGAAATTACCAAAAAGATGCCGCCGCCGCACCTCGGCCTCAATGAGGGACTTCATCTTCCGGAGAGCCTCAATGGCCCCGAAATCCAGGTATCTCCGGTAAACAAAGGGCCGGAGCATCTCCCAGAGCTCCTCTCCCGCCGGAGTGGCATCCCCCAGCACCCGGCCCTTCACCATGGCATAGCGCTCCCAGGAACGGCCGTGCCTGAGATAATAGTCCTCCAGAGCCGCAAAGGAGCTTACCAGGGGCCCGCTGTCTCCGAAGGGGCGGAGCCGCATGTCTACCCGGTAGGCAAAGCCGTCAGCGGTTTTCTGCTCCAGTACCTGAATAAGCTGCTGCCCCAGACGGGTGAAAAACACCTGATTATCCATGGGCTTCCGGCCGCCCTGAGTTTCCCCTCTTTCGGGGTAGCAGAAAATAAGATCGATGTCAGAGGAAAAGTTAAGCTCATAGCCCCCCAGCTTGCCCATGCCGATAACCAGCATTTTCTGGGGTTCTCCGGAGGCGGATACCGGAACGCCGTTAATACCGGTATTAAGCCGGTAGAGATAATCCAAAGTTTCCACTACCACCGCCTCGGCCAGCAGGGAGGAATGCAACAGGCTTTCGTTAAGAGCGGCCTTCCCCAGGATCTCCCGGATGGCGATAACAGCCATTTTGTCATTGCGGAATTCCCGGATGACCTTCTTAAGAAGCTCGATATTCTGGATATCCCGAATTCTGACCCGGAGCTCGGAGCGGAAGGATTCATAGCGGTGCGACCATTCATATTCCCCGGATCCCAGCATGGCGGCAAAGCGATCCCGCCATCTCAGGGCATACCAGGACACATAATCGGAACAGGCGAAGAGATCCCGGATAAGATCCCGGTTCTTTTCCAGAATTTCCAGTTCGTGTTCCCCGGCCCCGTCAAAAAGCCGGATGAGATTCTTCTCCGCCTGAGCTGCCATCTCCTCGGTGATTTTCATGGCAGGTTACCTCAGATCCGGGAGGCCTGCGGAGAAAAAGAATCCGCCGCATCAAGCTTAAGCCGGGCCAGCGCCAGATCCGGATCTGTCAAAAGGAGCTTAAGAGCTTCCCTCCTCTGGGGAAGCGGGAGATCCGGGAGCCTCTTTTCTTCGTAATTCCGGGCCAGCCTTTCCAGAGCCTCCTGAAAAGCCGAGGGCAGCGGATTATCCCTGACCTTCTGAAAAAGATCCTCCAGAGCCTTAAAGGCCCGAGCTGCCCGGATGCTGTCCTCCTCCAGGAAGCAGATCCGTTCCAGTCCGGCAAGAGCCCGGCATCTCCCCCGATCAGAGGAAAGATCCGGGTTTTCCGGCTCTCCCGCCGGGATAATGCCGGCATAAATGGCAGCCCGCTGCATTTTGGAGACGGAACCGATTCTGAGCTTTAGGGGCATTTCACAGGCCTTTTCCGCCGCCAGAAGAATGGCCGACACATAAAGAAGACCGTTAACAGTGCCCTCCTTAAGCTCCAGCTCCAGCTCCTTTCCGGGAATGTCCCCGTTTTTGCCCTGATAAACCACCTCATCAAAACTGGCCTCAATAACAAAGTCTTCATGAAGCGGGGTAGTTCCGGCAATGATAAAAACCGTGCGCAGGCATCTCTGACTCATGAATTCCCGGAGATTGTCCTGTATCTCGTTCCTGGGAAGATTCTCAAAAATTTCTGCGGGAAAAAGACTGAGATCCGGCCTTTCCGGCTTCCCGAAAACCGCCGCATTGTACTCCGGATGCACATGCACGCCGCCGGATTTGCCGTCCCGGTCTCCGGCGCTGGTCTTTACGGTAAGCTCCCAGCTGCCGTCGGAGCATCTGGCCCGGAGAGCAATGCCGGCCTGCCGCAGTCTGAAATCAGGAGTGTCATAATAATAGTTGTCAAGACGCCGCTGCTGGGGCCGTCCCTTCATAAGACCGGCTTTGGCCGCCCAGTCCAGCACGTCTCCGGGAGAACCGGCTTCCACCATGAACTTAAATTCTGTTTCCCGTCCCATATTTGCTCCTTTCGCTCTGCTCTTCCCCGTAAAAACAATGTGCTCTTTACTCATCCATGCGCTGCCCGCATTATGTCGCTCATTGTTTCATGATACATGGTAATGCCCGGTCTCAAAAGAAACAGGATTATTTTTAGGAACAAAACTCACAGGAATGCCTGAATATCAGGAAAAGGAGAGGCTCGCGCTTTCATAAAGGAGCTTCCGGGGGCCGCATTTTCAGGCGGAATCCCCGGGGACAATTTTATTGTTCAGATCCGGCAGGAAAGGTAAAATAAGCGAGGTTTTCTGTTCAAGGAGGTGCCCATGCCGGTAAACTTTCTCAGCCTGTTTGCCAAATCCCCGCTCAAACCCATGTTCCATCATATTCAGAAGGTTCATGAATGCTGTCAGGATCTGCCCGAATTTTTTAACTGCGTATTTTCCGACAACTGGGAACAGGCCCTGGCCTGTCAGAAGAAAATCAGCGCCAAGGAAAAGGAAGCTGACCAGCTGAAACGCGAAATCCGCCTCAATCTCCCCAATTCTCTTTTTATGCCGCTGGCCCGCACGGATCTCCTGGATCTGGTAAACCAGCAGGACAAGATTGCCAACCGGGCCAAGGATATCGCCGGGCTCATGGTGGGCAGACAGCTCCATATCCCCGCAGACGTCAAGGAGCTGTTTATGAAATACATAAACCGCTGCCTGGATGCCACCGAGCTCGCAGTCAAGGTGATTCACCAGCTGGATGATCTGCTGGAAACCGGATTCCGCGGCCGGGAAATCAGGGTGGTGGAAAACATGGTGCGGGATCTGGACATGATCGAGGACGATACCGATCAGATTCAGATACAGCTCCGGCATGAGCTTTACTTAAGAGAAAGCGAGCTCAATCCAGTAGATGCCATCTTCCTCTACAAGGTGCTTGATAAAATCGGGGATCTTGCGGATCAGGCCGAACGAGTAGGCTCCAGACTGGAAGCCATGGTTTCAAAAGCATAACAGGTGCCGTCATGGAATTTATGTTAGCGCACAGCGGACTGTTCATCGGATTTGCCGCTGTGGTGGCCTTCCTTATGGCCTGGGGAATCGGGGCCAACGATGTTTCCAATGCCATGGGAACCTCGGTGGGCACCAAAACCCTTACCGTAAAGCAGGCAATTATCATCGCCATTATTTTTGAATTTCTCGGAGCCTATCTGGCCGGCGGCGAGGTCGTCTCCACCATCAAGGACGGGATCCTGTCACCGGAATGCCCCATCGACACCCCGGATCTGGTGCTGGGCATGATCAGCGCCATGCTTTCGGCGGGACTCTGGCTTATCGTGGCCACGCTGTTTTCCTGGCCGGTGTCCACCACCCATTCCATTATCGGAGCTCTGGTGGGCTTCGGAGTGGTGGCCTCCGGAGTCAGCGCCATCCAGTGGGGCGTCTTCGGAGGGATTGTGGGATCCTGGATCATCACCCCGGCCATTGCGGGGGTGTTCGCCTTCTTCCTCTTCGTGCATATTCAAAGGTTTATCTTCTGCAAATTCCATCCCCTGAAGCACGCCAAAAGAATCGCTCCCTACTACGTCTTTCTCACCGTTCTCATTATTTCCGTGGTTACCCTGGACAAGGGCCTTAAGCATGTAAACATCGAGCTTACCGCAAGCGAAAGCTGGCTCCTGGGACTGGGAATATCCGTAATCGCCGGCATCATTGCCAAAATTCTTTTCAAAATGCTGCATTTTGATCAGACTCTGGAAGCAAAAAAGCATTACGCCAATGTGGAAAAGCTGTTCTCGGCGCTGATGCTTATGACCGCCTGCGCCATGGCTTTTGCTCACGGATCCAATGACGTGGCCAATGCCATAGGGCCTCTGGCATCAGTAGCCACCATCCTGTCCTCCGGCGAACTCCCCGAGGGCAGTCTGTCCTTTCCCTCATGGGTACTGCCTCTGGGAGCCGTGGGCATGGTTGTGGGGCTGGCTACCTTCGGCTATAAAGTGATGAACACTGTGGGTTCCGGCATTACCGCCCTTACCCCCAGCCGCGGCTTTGCGGCGCAGCTGGCCACCGCCGGCACGGTGGTGCTGGCTTCCGGAACCGGGCTTCCCATATCCACCACCCAGACTCTGGTAGGAGCCATTATGGGCGTGGGGCTGGCCCGAGGCATTGCCGCCATTAACCTTAATATCGTAAGAAACATTGTGGTTTCCTGGGTGGTAACTGTACCGGCAGGAGCATTTTTTGCCATCATCATTTACTTCATTCTGAAAACGCTGCTTATCGCCCTGTCCTGATAAGCCCTGCTGCGAAAAGGCATGATAGCTTGCGCATCGTGCCTTTTTTATTGTCCTTCCGAAAGCTGAACGCCTGCTTTAACAAAACGGCAGCTCCTCAAAGGAGTTCGTCATCTTTGAATAGATCTCCTCACCCGCATTTTACAATGCTGCGTGCCTAGTATATAATATTTTATATCCGTTTTCGCAGAAGATGTTTTGCTGTCAGAATACCAATTTACAGCATCCTGTTTCGCATACCTGTAAAATTCTTAGCAGGTACGTTTTGCATAGCTAACATCAAAATTCATCATTGGTTAAATTATCACCATTTATTTTTATTCACATTTTTGTTTACAAATCCATACCTTCTGATACAATATCTCCGGTAATTACAACTCATGCTGGAAGGATTGGTATGACAGACAAAAAAATTGTAACACGGGACGAAGCCTGGGCTGCACTCAACAAGTCCAAGGTAAAAACTTATGACACAACATTCAAACTGATTTTCGAGAATCCTGACAATGTTGTCAGACTGTACAATGAACTGACCAATAACAGAATCGGCGCCAGGCAAATCGAAGTAATAACTTTAACGGAAGGAAAATCACTGATCACAGCACTGTGCGATGATCTGGGATTTCTGGTCAAAAACGACAACATGATTGATGATTACATCATTCTTATTGAAGCTCAGAGCACATGGAATCCCAATATGGGACTCAGAATGTTCAGATATCTGGGGATGCTCTACGAAAAATATCTGAACATGAGAAAACTGAACCCCGATATATTGCCGCCAATGTACATTCCCAAACCCAAATTTTACATTCTGTATACCGGCAGCGGACACAGGCCCGACAAAATATGGATGTCTGAGATGTACAACCCCAAAGAGGAGGTTGTTCCGGAAGACCTGAATTTTGCCATCTTTGTTCTAAGCGAAAGCAACAGCAAAACGCTCTCCGGAGAATATATCGGGTTTTGCAAAACATTCGCAAAATACAAAAAACTGTGCGATACTTTTGGTGAGTGTTATTTAAAAACAATAGCAGAGTGCAGAACAAAAGGATACCTGATCTCATTTATTGATGAACATGAAAAAGAGGTAAAAAAAGCAATGGATTTTAATTACACAGACAGGCGTGATTTTGATATCTACATGGATCATTTTGAAACTCAAGTCAGGGCTGAAGGTGAAGCAAAAGGCTTGGCTGAAGGTAAGGCAAAAGGCTTGGCCGAAGGTGAGGCAAAAGGGAAAATTACAACAACTCTTGATTTTTACAAAAAGAAACTAATCACCAGGGAAGCAGCAATCGAGCAGCTCGGGGTAACTCCTTCAGAATTTGAAGATTTGCTGAAAAATCCGGATCTGTCGGTTCAATAGAGTTCTCCTTACAGCATATACCTCTTTAGCATCCGCTCAGGCTTATGATACGGAACATAGCCACTCCATTTTGTTCTTTAACACTCTGAGCGGCTCTTCCCGTACCGGCTCTTTCATAATGGTATCCGAGAATGCGGATACTCCTGACAATGCAAGGAGCGGCCATTAGCATTCCTTATTCTTAACCGGATTCACCATCAATAGCCTTTTAACTCCTTTTTTAGTAGAATAGGCCCGTTTTTTCGATAACCAGATGAGAATTCAGGTAAACATGAAAGTAGTTAAAACAGCCCTGCTGCTGACACTGACTGCCGGAGCCCTTATGGCAGAAACCGCTCTGGCAGAGCTGGCTCCGGAGGCCATCGAAATCCCGACCCGGGATGAAGTGCTGGCAAAGAAAGCCGCCGAAGCCAGAAATACAGTTCCGGTTCCTGCAGAAGTTTCCGAACATAAGGCAGCAGCCCCCGCAAAACCGGCCCCCGCTGATAATCCCGCTCCCGAATCTTCCGGAGAAAACGCCGCTCCGGAAAACTCCTCTCCTGATAACCAGCGCTCTGCCGAATCTTCCGGAAAGTATGTTTACGTTACTGAAAACGAGGGAATCTGGACAACCAGAGGCCCCGGCACGGAATACAAGCTTATCGGCACCGTGCGTCCCGGAGATCGCCTGGAATTTATTTCCGAAAAGAAGAATTACTATCAGGTAATCAAGCCCAACGGACAGGAAGCCTGGATCCCTAAAAAGTACGTGCAGTCTGAAAAGAGCTTCCGTTATCAGGCGGAGGAGCTCGCCAAAGAAAACGCCGAGCTCAAATACAAACTGGAGCATATTGACAGCGAAAGCGTCAAGGAACTCCGTACCGTGAAAAAGGAGCTGGAACAGCTCAAAACCGCCCACGCCGCTCTGGAAAGGGAACAGCTGTCCCAGGTGGAGGAGCTTAAGGAAGCCCGGGCTCTCAAAGCCGACCTGGATGCCCAGCTCAAAACCAGAGAGCAGGAAATGCAGATCCGCTGGTGGAAAAACGGCGGTCTTATCGCCGGAGCCGGCGCCATTATGGGCGTTATTCTGGTATATCTCCCCCGGCCCAGAAGAAGACGCGATGATGATTATTAATCCAGCGGACTTCGGATGCTGATATCTTTATGAAAACGGCTCAAGCCCCTGCTTGCGGCCGTTTTCTTTTTTAAGGTTTCACGTTTCCGCAGCCAAAGAAGCCTCTGTCAGTAAAAGAAGTCCGGACTCCGGCTATGAATCCTTCGCAGAGCGCAGCACCTTTGTCCGCTGATTTCACTGCCGGTAGTCATCCATGGCCTTCCAGCTGAAGCTCTGCCCCTGCACCCGGAACACCACATAATCCTCGCCGATCTTCACCACGTCAAGATTGCGGAACCGGCCGCCCTCCTTGACGCTGACGCCGTTAAGAGTCACGGAACGGCGGGTGCTGTCGGTGGAATAGTTATGGGCATTATAGACAAAGGACGGCACCTGACTCTTTATGCTGTCCGGAAGCGATCCCAGAGGCATGGCCTCCTGAGACATTTTCTTATCCCGGGCCTTTTGGGATCTCCCGGCCTCCGGCTGGAACGAATCCATGCCGCCGGTGCTCTCCACGGCCTCATAAAAAAGATCCTGCACCGAAAGCTTTTTGGTTTCCACCCGGTTATCCCCCCGGCTGTCCTGCCGCGCTTCGGGTTTTCTTTCGGGTTTCTTTTCAGGGACGGCGGTTTCAGAAGTCCGCGCAGTGTTCCCCGTATCGGACTTAGGCTTCTTCCGGGCCGGAGCAGGATCCGGTTCATTGTAGTCCTCGGCATCAAAACCGTTCCTGTCCTCTGTCCCAGTCCTCCGGGGATCTCCACTGGAGGCAGAAAACTCATCCTCATTGTAGCGGATATTGAAATTATGAATATGAGGCTTCCCGATAAAAGGATAATCCGCATTCTCGCTGGCGGCGGTTTCCGTTCTCAGCTTGGCGGCGGAATCCCGGAGTCCGGCCATTACCTGAGCCTTCTGCTCCTGATAAAAGGCCGCGTACTCCCCCGCGCTGCTCCGGTGTCCGGCATAGTACCCGCCGGTAACGGCAGCCAGTGCCGCAATCCCGAAAATCCCTCTCCAGAACCACACAATGCGGTGATCTCTTCCGGGCAAAAGATCTATGCCGGAGGGCTCGTTCCTGAGGCTGTCCGCTTCTGAAAAAAGTGACATAATTACTTTCCTCCCCTGGCAGTATCATTTTCCGGAGCCGTTGTCCCGGGACTCCCGACCTCGTTTTCCAGAACATGCAGTCTGTCCAGTCCCATGCCGCTGTCATCCTGCTCTGCCGGAGGCTTACCGGAGGTTCCCGGCGCCGGCGCATTTTCCCTTGCGGATTTTTTCGGAACTGCGTTTTTCATGGCCGGAGCCGCCGATCCGGCATCAGCCGAAGGAGGAGCCTTTTCCGGGGCAGCCGGAACCGGCTTCCCTTTCTCCTGAGTTAAGGAGCTCTGTCCTTCGGGAGTCTTGTTGTCAGCATTCTTAACGGGAGTTTTTCCGGCCTCTTTTCCGGCATTCTTTCCGTTTTCCTTCCCGGCGTCTTTTCCGGTATCCTTGCCTGACTTGTTCCCGGCCTTGGCATTATCCGTTTTGCCGGAGGCTTTTGCGGCGGCTTCCTCTTTGGCTCGGGTGAGAGCCTCGGTTCTGAGATTCACCCCGTTCAGGGTACGGTCTCTGACCTCCTCCGGAGAGGCAGCCTTGATAACGCCGCTGGAGGGCGCATCCTTTTCAGAAGGGGCGGAAGCATCCTGGAGGGGCACGGCAGGAGCCGTCTTTTCAGGTTTGGCATCATTATTCTCCGGAGCCTCCGGTTTTACCGTGTTTTCCCGGGTCTCTGGAATGATATCCGGCTCCTTAACTCCGGATTCCGGATTTCCGGAAACCGAGCCCGCGCTGCCGGCGGTTTTTCCCTCCGGCTTAACTGTTTCTGTTACTTCTGTTTTTTCCGTTTCAGGCTTTGCAGCGGTGTTATCACCAGCTTCTCCTCCGGTGCTTCCGTCCGCTTCGTTAAGAAGCTCCTCCAGCATCAGATCCGCCGGGGATGGGGTGTCCGGGGTATTTTCCTCTGTTCCGGCCGCTTTTCCGGAATCCTCCGCATTTTCAGAAGCCCGCTGCGCTATTCCGGAGCTTAATCTGGCTCTTTCCAGATCCTCCGGCAGAATATACTGGTTATAAAGCGGATTCATGGTGTCCGCATACGGCAAAAGAGCCCAGAGGGTTTCAATATCGGCTGTTCCGGTTTCCGGAAGCCCGTGATCCTGCTGAAAGGATGAAACCATATTCTGCACGTCCGCATCCCAGGAAACAAAGGGATCTCCGGAACCGGAATCGTAGCGTCTGAGCATGTCAAACACCAGCTCCTGAGCCCGGGGAGAGCTGTTTTCATCCACCTCGGCAAAGCCGTCCGGGAGGGGCCAGATAATGGTGAAATCCCCCTCAAAGGAATCCTCCAGCCATTCCCGGGGCATGATCCATTCCCGGCCGTTCATGAGAATTACCGCATACTGCTCGTTCATCCGGAGCAGCACCGCATAGAAAGGCGTCAGCTTTTTATCCATAAGCTGCACCACCGCCGGCACGTTATAGCGCTCGAGATCGCTCAGAGCGGACTTGCCCCTGAGACAGCGGTAGCCCAGAGCCGCGAGATACTTCCAGGCCTCCCGGAGGTCATCGGGCACGCTGGTTACCCCCCAGAGCTGCACCAGATTCTTCCAGGAGGATTCCTCAAAGCTGTTATTGAGAATATCAGCGGCAAACCGGGTCTGCTCCCGCTTTTCCGCTTCCAGAGTCTTCTGCTTCCGGCGGAGATCCTGAAGCTCTGTCTGGAGAACCCTGACGTCCGGATCGGAGCGGAGCTCGGCCACGGTCTCCTGTTCAGAAAACTCCTCCGGAGCTTTTCCGGAAAGCGTCCCCAGAAAATACCCGGCTCCGGCCAGCACCATGGTCATCACCGCCAGAGGAGCCAGCTTGCCGGCAAACTCGAGAGCCTTAAAGCGATCCCTGATGGCTTCCCAGGGAGTCCTGGTGCCCAGAACCTCCCGGATAGCCCGCTTCATATGGCGGCGCTCCACCTTGGCGGAGCGATCCACAAAGGCCGCCAGAAGCGCCCGATCCGCTACCACGTTGATAATGCGGGGAATGCCGCGGGAACAGCGATAAAGCTCAGAAACCGCCGCATTCGTGAAAATGATCTGCACGCAGCCCGCCGCCTGCATCCGGTATCTCAGGTAGGCATCCGTCTCCTCCTGAGACAGGGGCAGAAGATGAAACCGGGCGGTAATGCGCTGGGCTACCTGCCGCATATGGGATTTCCGGAACTTTTCCTGAAGCTCCGGCTGCCCAACCAGAATCACCTGCAGAATTTTTTTGTTGTCGGTTTCAATATTGGTGAGGAGCCTGACCTGCTCCACCACGTCATCCGGAATCAGCTGGGCCTCGTCTATCAGAAGCACCGCCCTTTTGCCCTGAGCGTGCAGGCCCTTGAGAAAATCGCTGATAAGGTCAGTGAGCGCCCTTTTGCCGGCATTCTCCGGGATGCCGATGCCAAACTCCTCGCAGATCTTTTCCAGCATTTCCAGAAGCGGGAGGGCCGGGTCGTAAATCACCGCCGAGGCAATATCCTCAGGCAGGGTATTCAAAAGGGTTCTCAGAATAACCGTTTTGCCGGTGCCTACCTCTCCCGTGAAAAGCACAAAGCCGCCGGAATCCGCAATGCCGTGCCGCAGCATGGACAGGGCTTCCTTGTGATGACTGCTGAGATAAAAGTATTTAGGATTAGGAGAGATGCTGAAGGGAAGCTCGCTTAATCCAAAAAAACTTTTGTACATGGCTAAACCTTTGTCTGCAAGTAGCGGCGCCAACGACACCGATTTCCGTTATGCTATTGTCTGTAGAAGGATGATATTTTACACTGTTAAGCGGGTTTATCCCGAATTATTGCAAAAATCTGTTACCAAACCCCCGGGAGGAGCTATGCGGATTTATCTGGTAGGCGGCGCTGTCCGCGACAGGCTGTTAGGCATTAAGAGCAAGGATCGGGACTACTGCGTGGAGGGAGCCCGGCCCGAGGATCTCCTCAGTCTGGGGTACAAACAGGTGGGGCATGATTTTCCGGTATTTCTGCACCCGGAAACCGGAGAGGAATACGCCCTTTGCCGCACCGAAAGAAAAAGCGGCCACGGCTATAACGGCTTTGTGTGCGACTTTTCCCCCGATATCTCCATTGCCGCGGATCTGAAACGCCGGGATCTCACCATTAATGCCATTGCCGAGGATGAAGCCGGAAATCTCGTAGATCCCCTGAACGGCGTCCGGGACATCAGAGAAAAAATTCTCCGGCACGCAGGACCGGCCTTCACCGAGGATCCCTTAAGGGTGCTCCGGCTGGCCCGGTTCTATGCCCGGTTTTACGACAGGGGCTTTACCGTGGCTCCGGAAACGGAAAAGCTCTGCTCAGAAATGGCAGCCTCGGGAGAACTCCTGTCCCTGACCCCGGAGCGGGTCTGGCGGGAAACGGAAAAGGCTCTTAACACGAATAATCCGGAACAGTACTTTATTTTTCTCGAAAAAACCGGCGCCCTGAAATGCATCATGCCGGATCTGGCCCGGCTCAGGGAGATCCCGGAGCCCGAAGGCTTTCATCCGGAAAAGGATGTATTTGCTCACACCATGCTGGCCCTCCGGGAGATCTCCCGCATCACCGGAAATCCGGTTACCCGGTTTGCCATGGTTACCCATGATTTCGGGAAACTGGAAACCCCGCCGGAATGCTGGCCCGCCCATGAAAAGCATACTGAAAAGGGCGCGCCCCGCATCAGGGCTCTGGCTCAGGCTCTTAAGATCCCCTCAGTTTACCGGGACTTCGCCATTAAGATTTCAGAAAACCACAGCTATTCCCGCATCACCGTCAAGGATCCGGAAATCCTGGATCGGGTGTTTTCCCGCATGGGTGGCTACAAGGATCCCCACAATATATCTGTT
>NZ_JBGVBR010000222.1:0-21465 GCF_045225735.1 Succinimonas sp.
GCCGCATGGGGGGATACCCTATTGCGGTATTGAAACTACATAACATCAGTACCTTCATGAACCTTGGTGAATCGCCGCATGGGATACCCTTTTGCGGTGTTCCGCCCAGCGTGGAGTGGAGAAATGTAGTGTATTCACAGCATGGTACTGCCTCAGACACCGCAAAACTGCCTTTCCCGCATTCCGGAACCTTCCCGCTTCCGCTCCCCTTCTGACCATCTGGAAATTCCTATCCCGTCTTCCCTTCTTCTCCCCCTGTAACCGCTTTCCATAGCAGCAGCACCGGTGTAAAATGTTTTTAGGACTGCATGGCGTTGCGGCCGCCGTATCGCCCGGAAAACGCTTTTTCAAAGGGTGTTTTTACCTGCAAAAACGTGATATAGTTCACGCTGTTTTGAAAAATGTGACAATTGTTAACATTTGTTAGTGATATGTTATCAATATGTTAATGTTTTCATAAAACCGGAGCTGGCTCGGGATACGCCGAAACAGAGTCCGATCCTGTCAGACATTGTTCCCTGGCAGGAAATGAATTCAGGGGATTGTTTAACCTTTTCAAGGGATGCTTCTTTATGGAAAACCCAACTCCGCTGTCGAAGAACGGAAACTTCCTGTCCTTCTTCTCGGTAAAGATACTGGGAGCCTTCAACGACAGCTTTATCCAGGCCGGCTTTCTGGCCTTTGTCACCAGCGCTCTTCTGAGCAGCTCCGATACTCATTCTCAGAATATGGTGTTTCTGGCAACCGGACTCTTTATGATTCCGGTTTTTCTTTTTTCCACCATGGCCGGCGAGGTCTCGGACAAGTACGACAAGGCCCGGATCCTTAAATGCATCAAATTATTTGAAATCGGCATCGCCATTCTGATTTCCGCCTCCTATCTCCTGAAATCCGAAACCGGCATGCTGGCCGGCATGTTCTTCGCCGGCATGGAGGCCGCATTCTTTACCCCGGTGCGGCTCAGCATCATCCCCTTTATTACCGGCAAGGGACAGCTTATTCAGGCCAATTCCGCTCTGGAATCGGGATCCTATATTTTCAAATTTGCCGGCACGCTGGCCGGCATCGTGGCCGGAGCCACCATTAATCCGTACTTCCCGCTGATCCTGCTTTTGCTGTCTTCCCTGGGGTTCTTCTTCGCCTCCCGGATGCCTTCTCAGAAGCCGGCAGATCCGGAAAGCCGGGTAGATCTCTTCTTTATCCGCTCAGCTTTCGCCAATCTGAAATACGTGAAGTACTCCCGTCCGGTGTTCCTTTCCCTTATCGGACTGGCCGGAGCCTGGTGCATTACCGTTACCTTCATGGTGCAGCTCTCCCAGATCGCCAAAAACGTCTATGAAGGCGGCATCGGTCAGGAAATCCTGAATCCGCTGTTTCTGGGGCCCTTCTGCCTGGGCATCGGCGCCGGGGCCATCGCAGCCTCCCGGATCTATAAGAAAGAGCCTCTGAACGCCTTTCTGCCGCTGTCTGCAGTGATCGAAGCCCTGCTCATGACTGACTTCGCCTTCCTGCTCTGGATGCGCTCGCCCCTTCAGGCACCGGTGGCAGATGCCGCTTCCTTCGATAACGGACTTGCCCTGATTACTAATTATGTCGGCACCTTCGAGGGACTGCACCTCGTTGCCTGCATCTTCCTGATTACCTTTTTTGCCGCCATGTTTATCGTGCCGGTTACCGCCTGTCTGCAGGAGGTTTCCCCTGATGAAAACCGTTCCCGCATCATGTCGGCCAATAACATTACCGCCGCCATCTTCACCGTTATCGCCTCCCTGACCGGCATGCTCTGCACCTTTGTCGCCGGAGCGCATAACGGCCTGGTGCTCATGGCAGTCGTCACCGCCGGCGTCTGCATCCTGGGCTCCCTTATCACCGTGGCCATTCTCCCCATCCCCATTGTGAGATCCCTGATCCGGAAATATCTTTCCCTGGTCTATCGCGCCAAATGCCAGGGACTGGAAAACTTTGAAGCGGTTAAGGGCAAAAGATGCGTGGTCATTGCCAACCATACCTCCTTCCTGGACGGCATGCTCCTCTGGACCTATCTCCACGACAATCTCTCCTATGCCGTAGATACCCGCATGGCCTCCAGATGGTACTTCCGGCTGTTTCTGGCTCTGGCGCCCCGCTACTACACCATCAATCCCCAGAGCCCCATGGCTCTCCGCAGCATGATCCGGGAAATTGATAACGGCCATATGCCGGTGATCTTCCCGGAGGGACGCATTACCACCACCGGCACCCTGATGAAGATCTACTCCGGAAGCGCCGTGGTGGCTGACAAGGGACATGCCCTGCTGCTCCCCGTCATTATCGACGGCAGCCAGTACTCCATCTTCTCCCGCTTCGGCCAGAGATTCCATAGGCGGCCCCGTTCCCGCATCGTGGTGAACGTCATGGAGCCGTACGAGTTCAACATTCCCGATGAGTACAAGGGCCGCGCCCGCAAGGAAAAGGCCGCGGACATCATGTACGATCTCATGGCTGAAATGAAGGTGAAGGCCAGTGTCATCACCGGCAATACCATATTCGCCTCCTTTATCGATGCCATGAAAACCGCCGGTCTCCGCAAGGTCATTCTGGAGGATCACAACCGGAAGCCCATTACCAATGCCGGACTCTTTATCCGGGCCATGACTCTGGGCCGTTATTTCCAGGCTCACGAACCCGAAAAGTCCGTGGGACTCCTCCTGCCCAACTCCGCCGCCTCGGTGGTGGTGTTCATGGCTCTCCATGCCGCGAATAAGCTCCCCTGCATGCTGAACTTCTCCGTGGGCGCCAAAAACCTCGTGGCCTGCTGCGATACGGTGCCTCTGAGAACGGTGTATACCTCAAGAACCTTCATTAACGCCGGCTTCCAGGCTCTGGATCAGGCGCTCCGGGATCACTCCGTCACCGTGAAGTATCTGGAGGATCTGGCTCCGGAGATCGGCATTGGCACCAAGCTTGCCGCCATGCTGGATCTTATCCGGCCGTTCACCTCCTACTTCCGGCTCGCCGGCGGCAAGGAAAAATCCGATACTCCCGCCGTGGTGCTCTTCACCTCCGGTTCTGAAGGTCTCCCCAAGGGCGTGGTGCTGAGCCATCGCAATATTGAAACCAATATCGTGCAGCTTCAGGCCGTGCTGCCCTTCGGCATGCTGGACTCGGTGTTCAATTCCATGCCCATGTTCCATTCCTTCGGTCTCACTGCCGGCACCATGCTGCCCCTCCTCAGCGGCATGAAGGTGTTCATGTACCCGTCCCCGCTGCACTACAAGAACGTGCCGCTTCTGGTGTACGAGACCAACTCCACGGCCATCTTCGGCACCGATACCTTCCTTAAGGGCTATGCCGAGTATGCCCACCCCTACGACATGTACTCCGTAAGGTTTGCGGTATCCGGCGGCGAAAAGCTCAAGGAGGACACCGTCACCCTGTGGAACGACAAGTTCGGCATCCGGCTCCTGGAGGGCTACGGCGCCACGGAAACCGCTCCGGTGATTTCGGTTAACACCAATATGTTCTACCGCCGGAACACCGCCGGACGTCCTCTTCCGGGCATCAAAACCCGTCTCGAGGAGGTGCCGGGCATTACCTCCGGCGGCCGGCTCTGGGTGCAGGGGGATAACGTCATGATGGGCTACCTGAGAGCCGACACTCCAGGCATCATCGATGCCCCCCGCTACAGCTGGTACGACACCGGGGATATCGCCGAAATCGACGAAAAGGGCTTTATCCACATCAAGGGACGGGCCAAGCGCTTTGCCAAGGTGGCCGGCGAAATGATTTCCCTGACTCAGGTGGAGGCCGTGCTGGCCCGGCTGTATCCGGAAACCCCGCTGGCCGTGGTGGCGGTTCCGGATGACCGGAAGGGCGAGCAGCTTATGCTCCTCACCGCCGGAGAAAACGCCGGCAAGGCTGAAATCCGGGAACGCTTCAGAAGCGAAGGGATCTCCGAGCTGGCAGTGCCCAAGTACATTGAAACCGGAGAAACCATTCCTCTTAACGGCACCGGCAAGATCGATTATCTCAAGGTGAAGGAACGGGCTCTTGAGATCCTGAAAGCCCGGGGGTGAAGGCAGAATCGGAACGCTAAACAGCCTGAGAAAACGCAGGGAAGGCAAAAGTTTTCGTAAAAGGTTTGTCAGCGCGTTCCTAGGGCGACATATCGTGCCTGACATAACAAAAATTAACAACTGTTAGTATTAAGGATCGCTTGTGCATTGTCGTAAATGCGGCAGAGAAATTGCCGCTGATTCAAATTTCTGCCGGTTTTGCGGGACTCCGACGGACGGAACTCCTGCGATGCCCGCCCGGAAGCCATGGCGTCCCGTTCTTGCGGCTTTGGCTGTTTTGGCGGCGGTTTCTGCAGGCATCCTGGCTTTTTCCGCTTATCACGAGGCCAGGGAAGAAGAAAACCGCAGCCTCCTGGAACACACCCTCAGAAATCCGGCGCTGAATTCTCCGGACGATATTACCGATGACCTCATTTCCCGAATTATCACCGGAAATCTGGAATCGCTGACTGTCAATTATGAATTCTCAGAATGCCGTCATGGCCGGATACTGTCTCTGGACATCGAGGAAAACGATGAGTCCTATTCCGACTCTGTCGCCAGCGGGAGACCGGATGACGACTACGAGAAAAGGAGACTTTACAAAAATCCTTTCTGGAGAGCAAACAGCCGCACCCCGCTCAGGAACATTCCGTTCCGGGTGATCTTCACGCCGCAGGTAACGTCTCTGGCCTGCGCCTTTTCTGATTTCAGGGAACTGGAGTCCGCAAATCTCGAGATTCCCGCTTCGGTGCGGGATTTTTCCAGAATGTTCCGGGATGCTCCGAAATTCAACGGGCCGGTTGCCGGCTGGGATACCTCGGGAGCCATAAGCATCAGGCAGATGTTTTACAAGGCGGCATCCTTCAATCAGCCTCTGAACAGCTGGAACACTGCCGCAGTTCAGGACATGCGTTCCGTTTTTTTCAAGGCGGCTTCGTTTAATCAGCCTCTGGACAAATGGAATACCTCCCGCGTCCAGTCAATGAAAAGAATGTTTCTCGGGGCATCTTCGTTTAATCAGCCCCTGGATTCCTGGGATGTTTCCAATGTGTCGGACATGACATCCATGTTCGAGGATGCCAAATCCTTTAATCAGCCTCTGGGTTCCTGGAAGCTTTTAAAGCTTCGCGCGGCGGAAAAACTCTTCAAAGGGGCGGAATCCTTTAACCAGCCTCTGGGAACCTGGGATGTTTCCCGCATAACAGACATGCGTGAGATGTTTGCCCGGGCAGTCAGCTTCAATCAGGATATCAGCGGCTGGAATGTGGCGCATCTCCAGTATGCGGCCGGGATGTTTGCCGGCGCCAGAAGCTTCAATCAGCCGCTTAATGACTGGGATATCTCAAGTTTCCGGGGACTCTCCAGAATGTTCAGCGGAGCCGAAAGCTTCAATCAGCCCCTGGATCGCTGGAACACCTCGAAGATCAGGAGCATGGAGGGCATGTTTCGGGGAGCCAAATCCTTTAATCAGCCTCTTTATTCCTGGGATGTTTCCGAAGTGATCAGCATGAAAGAAATGTTTGCGGATGCCGCTTCCTTCAATCAGCCTCTGGAGTCCTGGAACATTGCAAAACTCATTGATGCCAGCGGCATGTTTGCGAGAACGGAAAGCTTTAACCAGCCTTTGGACAAATGGGATATTTCCCATGCTGAAAACATCGATCGCATGTTTGACGGGGCAAAGGTCTTTAATCAGCCGCTGGGAAGCTGGCAGCCTTTATCCGCAAAATCTCTGGACGGAATGTTTGCCGGAACCGGAATGTTTAACCAGCCTCTTGAGAACTGGAAATTTCCCGGGGCCCGCAGTCTGAACAGCATGTTCAAGGATGCGAACGCCTTTAATCAGCCTCTGGCAAAATGGGATGTTTCCCATATCAAAGAGATGAACTCAATGTTTGCAGGCGCCAAAGCATTCAATCAGCCGATTGGCAGCTGGAATCTGTCGTCCGCGGAGGATCTGGAATTTATGTTTGCCGGATCCGAAAAGTTTAATCAGCCCCTGGAGAACTGGAAATTTCCCGGGGTTCGCAGTCTGAACAGCATGTTTGAGAATGCGAAAGCCTTTAACCAGCCCCTGGCAAAATGGGATGTCTCGCAGATAACAGAGATGCGGTCAATGTTCAGAGGCGCAGCCGCCTTCAATCAGCCTTTGGAGAAATGGGATATTTCTCATGTGAGGGAGATGTCCTATATGTTCGAAAACGCCAGATCCTTTAATCAGTCTCTGGAAAAATGGGATCTTTCCGATATCAAAACCTGGAGCATGTTCTGTGGCGCGATATCCTACAGCTATCCCATACAGGCGCCGTGTATGAAAGACTGAACTTTTAAGTGAGGGCCGTTTTTGGGTTCATAACCGGTGCCGTTTCCGGCCGGGAAGCCAGATCCGACGGAAAATCATTACAGGCTGAAAACGAATGAGGAAAAACTGGAGAAATTGACAATGCACTGCAAAAAATGCCTTCATGAAATCGAGGATGATTCGCTGTTCTGCAGAAACTGCGGAGCCAGACAGGGCCGCAGCCGCGCCGCAGCGGCCGCATGCGCTGTTCTGGCAGCTCTGGTTTGCGCGGTAACAGTTGCAGGCGCTTTTTTACTGAAGGAACATGTCTGGAAATCGCCGGAGTACCGGAAACGGAACCCGGTACTGAATTCACCGGCGGATATTGACAGCGAGCTTATCAGGAAAATTTCTGAAAACGATCTGGACTCTCTGACCATAAATTATGAGTTTACCCGCTGCCCGAAGGATGGTTCCGATGTAAAAGAAGCCATGAAATTCGCTCAGGATCGGAATCCTTTCAGGGCAGCCAGCGAAAAAAGTCCGCTCCGGCAGATCAGGTTTGAAGTAAAGCTGGGAAACGATGTGCATTCCCTGGCCTGCGCCTTTATGGGATTTAAAGATCTGGAATATGTGAATCTGAAGGATACCTCCGGTATCAGTGACATGGAAGGCGTTTTTGCAGGGGCGGAGAACTTTAATCAGCCGCTGGACTGGGATACATCCCGGGCTGAAACCATGGCATTTATGTTCGGGGGAGCGGCAAGGTTTAATTCTGCTGTCGCCGGCTGGGATACCTCCCGTGTCAAGGACATGTCTGAAATGTTCCGGGGCGCCAAATCCTTTGACCAGCCCGTCGGGACATGGAATACCGGGAATGTAGCCAATATGAGCGGAATGTTTGCCGGCGCGGAAAGCTTTAATCAGCCTGTCGGTTCCTGGAATACCTCCGCTGTCGAAAGCATGGCGGGCATGTTTGCCGGAGCCCAAAAATTCAACCAGCCTGTCGCAGAATGGGATACCTCCCGGGTAACCAGGATGGACTTCATGTTTGCAGGGGCCAAAAATTTTAACCAGCCTCTGGACAGGTGGGATACCGGCAGAGCGGTGTCAATGAGCGGCATGTTTTCCGAAAGTTCCTTTAATCAGCCCATCGGCTCCTGGAATACTTCCCGGGTGGAGAATATGACTCAGATGTTTTACAACAACCGGGAATTCAGCCAGTCGCTCGCCGGCTGGGACACCTCAAAGGTAAAATCCATGAAACTCATGTTTTCTCTGGCAAAGAAATTCAACGGCGATATCGGAAAATGGAATACCGCCAATGTCGAGAACATGAGCAGCATGTTTGAGTTTACTGACTCTTTTAACCAGCCCATAGGCAGCTGGAATACCGGAAAGGTCAGAAGCATGTTCAACATGTTTCACCATGCAAAAGCCTTTAACCAGCCCATCGGATCCTGGGACACCTCAGCAGCGGAGGATATGACGCAGATGTTTGACAGCGCGGATTCCTTTGATCAGCCCATAGGATCCTGGAATACCTCAAAGGTCAAAAACATGAACGCCATGTTTCGGGATGCCAAAAAATTCAATCAGCCGCTGAATGACTGGGACATATCGTCTGTTTACGGCATGGAAGATATGTTCGCGGGAACGGAGGCTTTTAATCAGCCGCTGGACAGATGGGCTTTCCGGAATTCGGTCAATATCAGCTCAATGTTCAGGAACACGCTGTCATTCGATCAGCCTCTGGATAACTGGAAAATTCCCGAAAATGCCGATGCCAGCGGTTTTCTGTCAGGCGCTAAAGGTTTTCGCCACCCTGTTCCGGACTGGGCTAAATAGGAGTTTCACGCCGGACAACGGCAGAATGGCCGTCTTTTACTGCTCCGGCACGGTTATCCACATGGCGGGACGCACCACAGCTCCGGCGTAATCCGCATAGTTGCCGCCAGAGCTTAAAGCTCCGGTTTCTCCCACGCCGGCGGCCTTGTTCTGAAGCCCGCCGGGATTCCGGAGCCACCAGAAGGAGGCTCCGTTAAGTCCGGCGCGGCAGCCCCGGCTCCGGGCATAGGGAGTGGGCTCGCAGATCCGCCAGCTTTTTTCCCGGAGCCACTCCTTAACCTCAGCGGCGCTGAGACAGAAGATGCGGTCAGCGGTGACATCGCCCCCGGTGGTGCCCTGCGCGGCGGATCCCGGAGTTTCCAGCCGGGTTACCATAATGAGCTTCTTTTCCTTTTCCGAAAACGCCCGCTCCCAGAACTCCCCGTTAAGCCAGGCCCGGAGATCGCACATTTCCCAGACGATATCCTGATGCGCCCCGTGAAAGGGCCGGGCGTCAATGCCATAGCGGGAAAGAAGGAGAGCCTGATCCCCGGATCTCCGGATCACCAGCCATTCCAGAGGCGCTGCCGGCTTGTCATGAGAAAACCGGAAGGTTCCCAGGGGGACAATATCTCCGGGACTCATATAGGGATAGCGCACGCCGTTAAGCATGATTTCCCCCTCCGGAAGAATCGTATCGGCGGCCTTAAGAAGCTCCCTCACGAGAGCGGAAATGCCAGGAATGCTCGCAAGATCCTCCAGGGAAGAACGGTGGGCCCGGGCGAAATCCCTCATAAGTCCCGGCCTCCTGGTCTCCCGTTCCCGGAGCTCCTGAAGAAAAGCCGCCAGCCCGTCCAGCGAGGGAAAGGCATAGTAATCCAGAGTGATCACCCTGTCCGCCGCCGTAATGAGCTCCCGGGCCAGTGTCGCCCCCTCTTTAAGGTCTTCCCGGGCTCCGAGACTGCTGAGAGCTTCCCGGTGAGTTCGGACAAAATCCCGGAGGTAGCGGGGATTCTGTTCCCCCTGCCGGATTAAATCCCGGGCAAATTCCTGAAACTCCTCATGCGAACTGAAGAGGTATTCCCCTACGCTTATTATCTCCTGTGTCATTTCCCGCACCTTCTCAAAAACATCGGATTTCCAGACCTTTTCAGACACGTCCCGGAGGGCTGCGGCATAGCCCTGAGAAAGCCGCCGGACTATATAGGGCCTTTCCGAAGCCGGGGCCGTCCTGATAAGCTCCAGAAGCTCCTCCGGGCTGCCGCACTGATACTCGGGATCCCGGCCTGAGGAAACCGCGCCGGATCCTTTTTCCTGCTTGCTCCGGAACACCGCCCGCCGGACATCGGCCAGCATGCCGCTGATAAGAGCCCGGGATTCCGGATCCGGAAAGGCCTTTTCATAAAACTGAAGCTCATCCCGAAGCTCCCCGATTCTCTTAAGAGCAGCCCCGGGATCCTGCGCTCTTAAGGCATCAAGCTCCGCTGCCGCAGCTTGAGGATCGGGATAATATTGTCCGCCCAGAGAAAGCTCCCGGTTGCCGGAAACCGCATAACCGAAGAGGAGAGCGAGATCCGTCTCAGGAAGGCTGTCCTCCGCCAGCATCCTTCTAAGGTTATCAAGAAGAGTCCTGAGACCGGATTTGGGAGCCGGCTCCCCGGACTCCCCTGCCGGGTGTTCTGCCGGATTTTCAGGGGGGACTGCGGATCTTTCGCCGCAGAAAAACGAGGCCAGATCCCCCCTGATAAACTCCCGGAAATCACTGAGAAGAGCCGCATCCTCATCCCGGACTTCGGGGGCGGCCCCGCCGTATTCCTGAGACTTTGTCCTGGCGGCGGCCCGTACTGTCTCCTCGCCCAGAGAGCTCAGATCCGCAAACTCCCGGCCCCCCAGAAAGAGAGAGCTGAGATCCGGCGCCAGCTCATAGCAGAGCCGCTTCAGGATCTCGCGGTTTCCGGCCTTGTCATGGGTCAGCCGATCCTGCGCCTTCTGGCAGAGAGCGGCCGTTTCGGGACTGGTGTACCCGAAATGATGGGCGAGAATGCCCCGCCCCAGCTCCAGAACGCCGGCGTCCGGATCCTTAAGGAGAGCCCGGGCCAAATCCTCCGGGGTAAGATACTGCTGATTCCGGAAGCGGTACGGGAGAAACACGCCGGCGGCAAAGCCCCCGTCATGTTCTCCCGGGATCGGCTGGGACTCATGGTTAAGCCACTTCCGGATCTCCGGATCTCCCCAGCGGCGGTTGGGGTTCCGGGGTTCGTTTCTGTGGGTGAGATCCACGTACGTAAGGCCCAGCACCAGATCCCGGAGATCCTCCGGAAAGCCCTCCGGAAACTCAATGCGGTGCAGAAGCGGCATGAGAGAAAGCCCGCCCTGATCGCCCCGGTAATCCGGATTTGCCGTCTCCTGAAAGGGAACAGATCCGGTATAAAGCTCAAAGAGAGAGATCCCCAGGGCATAGTAATCCGTCTCCCGGAGATACCCGCCCCGGAGAGCCTCGGGAGCGGCATAGCAGGGAGTCATGCCGGTGCTGGAAAACACCAGGGATCTGTCCCGGGCATCGGCGCTGATGCCGAAGTCAATGAGCACGATATGCTGTCCGGAGTCATCGGGGATCATGTTGGCCGGCTTGAGATCCCGGTGCAATATCCCCGCCTCGTGGACGGTTCTGAGACCGTCGGCCACCGAGGGGATAATAAGAGAACGGAGCTCCTCCAGGGTGAAGCGTTTCCCGTCCCGGAGCACCTCGGCCAGGTTGGGATAGCGGTAAAAGGGACGCACGATATACTGATGTCTCTGGTACTCCCCGAACTCCAGCACCGGAGCCACGCAGGGACTCCGGATCTCCTGAAGCCGGGCCACCACATCGGGCTTGAGAGCCTCTTCCCTTCGGTACAGCTTGAGAATGAGCTCCCGTCCCGCCTCGTCATGGCAGCGATAGATATCCGCCTCACCCGAAACCACGTTCATCCGGGAGTCCACATGGCAGCTTCCCAGAGTCATTCCCGAAATATCCGGCATTTCCAGAAGCCGGGAATTAAGCCGGGTGGCCTCCAGTTTGCCGATAAAATCAGCATTAAGCTTCGTTTCCGGAATTTTCCCCGCTGATTTTTCTGGCGATTCAGACATTTATGACTCCTTAAAACTTCCTCTGGCCGCAACCCTCGCCTCCGACCCCGATTCAGCGCTCGCTCCGGTAGTTACGGGCGTACTCGAAGGCCTTCCTGGCAAAATCGCTGTTTATGATCTCCCGGATATCCGGGATCTCCCCCGCCAGAGTCTTTTTGCTGAGATACTGGCAGCTCTCGTTCAGGGCCATGCCGAGACCGTAGGTCAGGGAGGCGGCCACGGAAGCGTTCAGCATCCCGCCGATGAAGCTGCCGGCTCCGGGGATAAGCTTAATGAGATTCCCCGCCACGGTCTTCCCGATCATAGGGAGCACCACATCCAGGGCCGCCGCCCCGATAAGGTTCTTGAATTCCATAAGATTCCAGACCGACAGGATCTGTCCCACCAGAGTCAGCTGAATGGGAGTGATAATGGCGGCATCGGAAAACGGCACGGGGGACAGCCCCGGGGCCGAAGCCGCCGCCGCGGCCAGTGCGGTGTACTTTTTGCACAGGGCGGACTTTTTGTCAAAATCCCGGTGGCAGGCGATCACGAAGGATTCCCGGCGGGATTCCTCGAGGCTGTTCAAAGTCCATTCGTAAAGCTCGGCTATGCCCCGTTCCAGGGGAAGGGACATGTCGGAGGAGCTCTCAAACACCGGGATAGCGGCCCCGCAGCTTTCGGCGATGACCTTTTTGAGGCTGTCTGCGGTTTCCTCATCAGACACGTCCGCCTGAGTCAGCACCACGGCCAGAGGTCTCCTGAGTTCCCGAAAACCCCGGATCACCCGGAGATCCGCATCGGTAACCCGGCCTCCCGGCTGGCTGATGCAGTACCAGATGGCATCCACCGGCTCCATCAGATCGTCATGCTCGTTAACAAAACCCTCCATGAGACTCCAGTAAGCCTGGGCGGAGTCTCCGGAAGCGAATTTATCCAGAGCGGCTCCGGTTTCATACCCCTCGGAATCATAGACAATCACCGGCACTCCGGGGAGGCTGTGCTCCTTGATGCCATGGGTTACCGGGCGGCCGGATCCGGTCTTGCAGACCTCGCAGCCCAGAACCAGATTGGCCAGAGTGCTTTTGCCGGCTCCCGTGGCTCCGGCCACCAGGATCCGGGGCCGATCCAGCCCGTTCATAAACCTGTCCATCTGCGCGGCAAAATCCTTTTTCATGCCGCTGATATCCATAGCTTCCATCATTGTGGCTCTCTCCTTCTCTCTTCCCGAAAATTCCCCGGTATTTCTTCTGGTATTATCGCCGGACAGGAACCTTCTCCCCCCGAAAAATAAACCTCCGATAGTAAAAACGCCGTTTGCTTCACAAACTGTCAGCATAATCCTTTATCCGGCGAAATATCAAACTATCATAGGATCAGTATAATTTAACGTCGTTCCATAAGATGAACAGTTGCCGCCTTATAATAATTTCAGAATGACGTTTAGGGGGAGAGCGGCTGAGCAGGGAATCCGAAAATGCAGGCGATAAAGGATGCTTTTCGGTCAGCGCTGACACTCCCCTCTGACATCACGGACTGACATAATTAAAACCGCTTTGCCGCCGCAGGTTTGAGAGACTGCGCTCCGGAAAAAGCTCACAGGAGACAGCATGCCCAGAAAACTCGATGAAGACGCCACCACCGGCAACAAACTGCTCAGACTGCTCAGAAGACTAATGATCTCCCGGGGCCGCCTCTATGTCTCGGATCTGGCGGAGGAGCTTAACTGTTCCCGGCAGACCGTGTCCCGGCTGGTGAACGAAATCGAATCCGTCATGGGAAATCAGGTGGTTTCCGGCATTGACAACCACCGGAAATGGTACCAGTATCAGAACTCCGGCCGGGATATTCCGGGGCTGGACATTGACGAGGTAAGGATCCTCAGCATCTGCCGGGATCTGGCGGATCCCTATATCAGCGATTCCCTGCGGGATCGGCTGGATGCGATTATCATGGATATCTCCGTAACCCTGCTGGGGGAGGAACGCTTTGACAGCGAATACCGGCGGGTTTTTGAGCCGGATTTCCGGTTTTTCAGCAAGGGACGCATTGACTACGAGCCCTTCTCCCACATCATCACCCAAATAGAGCACGGCATCCGGCACCATGCCATTATGAACATCACCTACAAGTCCCAGAACAGCGGCAATGTCCGGGATCTCAAAATGATCGCCAAGCGCTTCGTCTGCCAGAACAGCGCTCTGTACGTTATCGGGTGCAGCCTCATGAAGGATCTTGCCACGGTGGAAAAGCTCCGCAGTCTTGCGGTGCACCGCATTATCGGAGCCGAGATCCTGAGGCCCGCTCCGGACATTCAGGTGCCGGATGCGGATCTGGGAGATTTCGGCCTCCCCTGGAACGATCGGCTCCGGGCCTTTGCCATTACCTTCAGGCCCTCCGGCGCTGTTACCTACATCAAGGAGAGAAGCTGGTGCCGGGGCCAGCAGATAAAGGATCTCCCGGACGGCGGCATTGAGCTCTCCTTTACCAGCCGGAGCACCCCGGAGGTGATCTCCTGGTGCCGGGGCTTCGGAGACTGCATTACCCGGGTGGTTATTGACGGGAATGAAGTCAAGGACATCATGAAGAACGATTTCACGGCGTTTTAGCCCTGAACTGCAAGACAAAGACGGGGCCGAACACAAAAACGGGGGAAGCAGGACTTCCCCTTTTTCGCTGGCTTATGCCGTGAAGGAACGGCCCGACCTCCCCCGCCGCCCGCAAAAACAATCCCCTCCCGGAAAACGGTCTTGCAGGCAAGACCGGTTCCCGGAAGGGGACCTGAAAAAGCAGGGATACGAGGTTTCAGGCGGTGAGTCCTGAACCTCTTTCCGCCAGTCTGTTAATTGGACGATCCCTTGGCTGATTTCTTTTTGCCGGACTCTTCCGCTTCAGGCTGAGGGGCGATCTTTTCCGCGCCCTTGTCCTGAGTAAAGGGAACGTGCATCATGCAGGAGATCATACTGGCCAGACGCTCCCGCATCTCTCTTCTGTCAATGATAACGTCGATAGCGCCCTTCTCCAGCAGGAACTCGGAGTGCTGGAAGCCTTCGGGAAGCTTCTCCCGCACCGTCTGCTCGATAACCCGGGGGCCGGCAAAGCCAATAAGCGCCTTGGGCTCGGCCACGTTCACGTCTCCCAGCATGGCCAGACTGGCGCTGACGCCGCCCATGGTGGGGTTGGTGAGCACGCTGATATAGGGAAGACCGGCCTCGGCCATTTTGTTAAGAGCCGCGCTGGTCTTGGCCATCTGCATCAGGGAAAACAGGGATTCCTGCATGCGGGCGCCGCCGGAGGTGGAGAAGCAGATCAGAGCTCTCTTTTCCTTAAGACAGGTTTCCACGGCCCGGATAAAGCGGGCGCCTACCACTGAACCCATGGAACCGCCCATAAAGGCAAATTCAAAGGCGCAGCAGACTACCGGAAGTCCCTTGAGCTCGCCCTTGATGACAATCAGGGCATCCTTTTCGCCGGTGGACTTCTGAGCGGCAACGATACGTTCCTTGTAACGCTTGGTATCCTTGAACTTAAGAATATCCTGCGGCTCCAGCTCCTCGCCCAGCTCGATCTGGTTGCCGGAATCCAGGAAACGGATAAGACGCTCTCTGGCGCTGATCTTCATATGATGGTTGCATTTCGGGCAGACAAACAGATTACGCTCCAGTTCCGCCCGGTAGAGCACCTGATCACAGGCTTCGCATTTGGTCCAGACGCCTTCGGGAATGTTGTGCCGGGCGCTGGTGTTGCTGTTGTTTGCCGGAGCAAGAATTCTGTCGAACCAACTCATGGTAGTACCTTAACAATTCAAGTGAAAACATCCCTTGAAACGCCGCCGCGAGATTTGTCAGCGCCGGGCTCCGGGAGGATCTGTCCGGGCTTGAAGGCCCTTTTTTGAAATACTTAATCCGGGATTATACACTGAATGCCGGCGATTTTATAGCATTGCGGCGAAACAGCATTCCGGAGAGTGCCTTACCTCTCAGAGCGGGGGTTACCGGGGCGGATCAAGCCGGAGCAGGAAGGTCACGGGACCGTCGTTTTCGAGAGCGACCTTCATGTCCGCGCCGAACTCGCCGGATTCAGTGCCGGGAGCCCTGCTTCTGGCATAGGAAACCAGATCCCCGTACATTTCCCGGGCCTCATCCGGCGGCATAGCGGGATCAAACCCCGGCCGGTTGCCCCGGGAGGTTTCGGCGGCCAGAGTGAACTGGGATACCAGAAGCACCCGCCCGCCGATATCGCTGACGCTGAGGTTCATTTTGTCATTCTCGTCGCTGAATATCCGGTATCGCAGTATGCGATCAAACATTTTATGAGACATTTCCCGGGTATCGCCCTTCTCGTAGCCGATAAAGGCCAGAATCCCCTTGTCAATGCGGGCGATGGTGTTTCCGGAGACCGTAACTCCGGCATGATTAACCCGCTGCAATAACGCTATCATCTTCTCTGCACTCCCGTTATTTCTGCATATCCATCAGTCTGTTTTGTCACTTTATTCCTTCCGTTCTTCCATTCTCTCGTTCTTCCCCTGTCCCGCCTTCATCTGTTTCAGCATGCGTCCCGCAAAACCCGGTTGCAGCAAAACAGGGGCCCGGGATTCACCGCTTTCCCTTAAGTCTGATAAGAGCCCGCGGGGATTTCAGATTGCCGTCGCGGTAAATATCTCCTGCAGCCATCAGAGGGTTAATGACATCCCTCAGGAAATAGGTTCTGGTGTTCCTTTCGATAAAGGCCAGAACTTCGGTAAAAACCCTGGCAAGAGATCCCTGAAACCTTTTGCTGGTAATGGGCTTGCCAATTATTTTCTTCCCTTTCCAGAGACGGCAGCATATCAGGGAATTATCCCCGTCATAGTTGTCGCTGAACATGACAAAACCGGACTTGGCATGACCGTCCTTTGAAACGATTTCCTGATTTTTAAGCTCCTTAAGGGACGGAACAGACAAATCAGCCCGGTATTGCCGGCACAGGCTGATATACTCTGTCCACTTATCATGAGCGTACTTTATCCCGGTGATTTCATTGCCGGATGCCTTGTCAGCCGGGACTGCCGCAGGATCGTTTTCAGCACCGTTAAAGTTCGCAGTCCCGCTTAAATCTCCCTCGCAATACCGCGCAACGGAGTCGCCATGTCTGACGTTAGCCGCCAGCACAAAAAGCTCTGCATTCGCATCCGCGCTCCTGATCATGAAGCTGATCCGGGCATGCGGGAAAA
The DNA here is from genome assembly GCF_045225735.1 of Succinimonas sp. NCBI lineage: Bacteria > Pseudomonadati > Pseudomonadota > Gammaproteobacteria > Aeromonadales > Succinivibrionaceae > Succinimonas > Succinimonas sp. Next base: position 16,469 of record NZ_JBGVBR010000222.1, read on the forward strand.
TATGCCTCTCGTTGACGGCGGCGATCAGGCTTTTGGCGCGGTCAATCTCCCTGATGCTGATACCTGAAGCTTCCTCGCTGTCAGATACCCCGACAAACAGCGTTCCGCCGCGGCCATTCGCATAACCGACAATTGATTTGGCCCAGTGAACGGGGTTGTCAGGATCCAATCGCGCTAAAAAAACACATGCGGTATTCTCTGCTAAAACACCCGGAAAAAGCTCGCCTATCTTCATCTTCATTTCCCGCATTGCTCAAAACACAGAAGACTGTCACATCCGGGCATCAAGTAAGAACTATATCAAAGGGCCTGAGTTAGCCATGCAACATTGTAAGGAACATTGCCAGACATTATAACGACATTGTCAAACCGCCTGTTTCAGCCCTTCGACATTGTACGGAACATTGCCGGACATTATAACGACATTGTCACATCGCCTGTTTCAGCCCTTCGACATTGTAAGGGACATTGCCGGGACAGCAGGAACGAACGTTATTATTCCCCCTGAATCTCCTGCCAGACCTTTTTCAGGGAGGCGAACAGTCTTTCCAGAAGAACAAGCTGCCGATCTGCCGGAGTTCCTGTTCCGAGAAGCTCGTCCAGACATTCCCTGAAGTCCGCCGGGAGCCGGGAACAGTGTTTCAGGGCATGGCTTACCTGCCGCTTCTCCCCCGGATGAAAAATCCTGTTCATGGCAAAAAGCGCATCAAAATAGCTGGCCAGGAAAGCGGCAATGCGGTGATTGACGCTTACGAGATCATTTTTGCGGACGGCCTTCTCGATCTGCTCATAGTATGACGAAAACGGCTTGTCCTTCATCAGCATCAGATTCCGGCTTACAATGTTTCTCATAAGCTCCTCGGGGTATTCTCCCTGTACCATGTCTCTCAGCGAACTCAGCCAGCCATCGGTATCATAGACAATGACAAAATTCTTCAGGGTGTAAAGAAATGCTGTGGTATAGCCGTTCTGCGGCTGGCATCTCTCCCATGAGCTCTTCACCGTATCCGTAAACCAGGCGGTGCTCCAGTACATGACATCGCATTCCCGGTTCATGGCATCATACAGAAATTCATCCCCGGGACCGAAATAGTCACCGCCGGTCTCATATCTGGAGGACAACGGCTTTATCAGCTTCTCCCGGACTTCAGCCGGAAGATCCTTTCTGACAAATACGTAGATGTCCATGTCCGAAGATGGGGTGCCTTCCCCGGAGGCCAGGGAGCCGCCAATGGCCACCGCCACGGTATCCTCCAGAGCGGCATAGGCCCGGAGAAGTTCGGCGAGAGGAGCTTTTTCCGCATCCGAAAGCCCCAGTCTGTCCGTTTCACTGCCATTATTCCATAGCTGATTCATAGGTACGCTCCTTTATCTTGTGTTCTCATTCCGGTTTTCATAATCACGACAGATGATGTTTTCTGACCTTTTCTAACCACAGAAAGCTCCCCGGAACCAGAGGAGCGAGATTCCCCGGGGGTAAAACCCCAAAGACAATTCTTCTGAAATCCGGCAGCAGGCTCTCATAAGGCGTTTATGCAAAGATGAGCTCGTCAGGCCATAACATCCGGAATAGCTTATCACAAGATCCTTCATCCGGCTTACCGGGGCATAAGTTACCGCAAAACCGGAGCTCCCCGAACCAGAGCCTGAGAACAAAGGGACGGCCGGCAAAACATGGGGAAAGTATCTTATTGCGCTTTTCCTTAAACCGCGGGCCCCCGCCTGCCGTGCCTGGGACAGCGCTTAAGACGCCCCCTTCCTGAAGAACACCGCACCTGAAAAATCGGCCCTGTAACAATTTTTAAAATTTTTCCGATTTTTTATTGCGTTTTATGAATACTTTTTAGTATAATTAACAGCGTCGACCGGCAATGCCGGAAGCATGTGTAGGTTTTTCCTTTATTCCACAGGTATTCACCAAAGCAATTAAGGGGTTCATATGAAAAGATCCGTCTTTCATTCTCAGCATCTGGTTTTTCCCGGAAATCATTCCTCCCTTCCTCAGAACGCCGCTCCCGGAGCCGCCTGCGTTAAAACCTTTCCCGTCCCGGTAACCGCCGGCAGTTTTCAGGAGCTCTGGCTGGAAAGTCAGAAAAATCTGGCCCGGGATCTCGCTTCGTGGTATGCCGCTTCCCGCTTCGGCATCTACTTTGCCTGCGATGAGAGAGCGCGCTTTTACCGGGAGCGCCGCATGAAGGATTTTGCGGATGAGGAAGGCCTCCCCGCCATCACCCGGCTTAAGTTTACCGCCAAGAATCAGGATTTGAACTCTGACTCTGTCCTGTCCGGCATTCTCATCTGGGGGCATGAAACCTCCGCCATTCGCTCCGAAAAGGAATTCCGGGCAAGAACCGAGGCCCGGCTTCAGGAGCATCAGGTCAAATACTGCAGCTATCTCTCCTTCAGTTCAGGAGAGATCTGTTCCCGGGAGAGACCTTTCTCCGCGGCGTCTGCCTCCGAGCCTGAGCCTGCACCTCATCCTGCTCCTGAGTCCGGCCTTCAGCCGGAAAACGCCGATCCGAGATCTGGCACTGTTCAGGATCCCCGGCTTTCCGGCATCAGGGTGGATGAACTTGTTTTCTGCGCGGTAACCGGCCGGCCCCGGGAGGAGTATGACGCTGCCCGGTTCTCTCTTAATGATTTTGACATCCATGGCAAAAACCTGACCGGGCCTCTGGCTCTTATGCTGTATCAGAAGCTGGAACCCATGGGCGTCTTTCGGAAAGCTGCAGATCTGGAGAGTCTGAAGCGCTTTGTCTACAATAATGAATACGACTCCGGCGTTCCGGCCTGGACCGTTCTGCCGGATCCGGAAAAGGATCTGTTCCTGCGCTACAACAATGACGCTGCCACGGCGTATTACCTGAAATTCCTGGATATTCCGGGCTTCCGGGAAAAGCTCACCCGGCCGACGCTGACTCTCGCGGATATCCCGGCAGATCTTTACCCGGACATCTCCATCCAGGGAGGGCTGTGGTGGCGGCACGCCTTTGGCATCTACAGATGCGCGCTGGAAAGGGACAGCTCCCTTCCGGAAAAAATCGCCCGCTCCCGGGGAGAAGCCCTGCTGAAGGCAGTTACCCCCGAAGGAATCTCGGATAACCGGGATCCCCTGGCTGTCCCGGAGGACTGGAAGTTCACCGCCCGGGTCTCTTTCCGGGATGAAGACATCACTGCCGCAGATCCGGAAAAAGCCGTTTCCGAAAACGAGGGCCTTCAGGATCTTTTCAGGATCGGGGGCGAACTTAAAGCCTCCGGAAACGGAATGCGCTCCCTTGATCTCACGCCCGGCGCCGATTACAGCAAATGGGCCCTGAGCCGAAGGGACGGCGAATTTTCCCCGTCCGCCGCCGCGGTAAGCATGACCGGAAATCTCATCCCCGGCTATGCCGCTCTTAACTGGTTTTTCATCAGGGTGTGCCTGCTGGCAGACATTCTGGGACTTAAGGAGTTTTCCTTTGCCTTTGATACCCCGTACCGCCCCGGAGTCTTTATCCGGGCCCGGTATCGGAGACGTTCCGAAAATTCCTCCGGTGCCCCGGCCGCCCCGCACGGCCCGGCCTTTGCCGCCTTCCGGGAATTCCGGAAGAGAGTGAGCTTTTTTAATTCCGCGCCGGGAGCGGAGCCTTCCTATGATGTGGCAGAGATCGCCATATCACCGGAGCCGTAAACCGGAACTGAGGCATCCGGGTTCCCGCTCCTGCCGCGCCCGCGCCGGAAATGACCGGCCGGGCTTTATTTTGCTGTCCTCTCCCGCAGCGGTTTTCAAAATGTGCGGGGGCTTTTCCTTCTGCATTATTCCTGTTGACGCTCTAGGATCTGAAAAGTAACATAAAGCGTTTTTGCCGCATCAGGTTCCAGGACTTATCACACCGGCATTTTTGCAGATTTACCAGAGGCGAGTCCTGACAGAGGCGAATCTTTCAATCCCCTGCTTTATCCTGATGTCTGACTTTGCCACCTTAACTGCAGCCGCAGGTCGCCATGACCGCAGCTGCCGCATATTTCGGAAAGCCGCCGCCTCCCTGCCGGTAAAGCCGCGGCGGCTCCTCCGAAACTCCAAAGGAGATTAAATGCTGATTTCATCAATGCTGCTGGCCGGAGCCGTTTCCTGGGGAAGCTTTACCACTCCCCTGAAGGCGGATCCGAACCCCATAGGAAGCTACTCTAACGGCTGCATCGCAGGAGCGGTGCCCCTGAAGCTGGAAAACCCCTACTATCAGGTGCTGCGCCCCCAGAACAATCGCTACTACGGCCATCCGTCTCTGATAAGCTTCATTAACGATCTCGCCAAAAAAATGAATTCCGGCGAGCTGGCGGAAAACCGCATCATTCTGGTGGGAGACATGAGCATGCCCCGGGGCGGCCCCTTCAAGGGCGGTCATGCCAGCCATCAGATCGGTCTGGATGTGGATATCTGGTTCCGCATGCTGAAGGACGGCAAGCGCCTTACCAAGGAGCAGCTGGCTTCCCCCTGGGCGCTTACGGTGGTTGCCGACAATCTCCTGACCGTGAACAAGCATATGGACGGCTATGCCTACGCTCTCCTGAGAAACGCCGCCAGCGATGATCGGGTGGAACGCATTTTTGTGAGCCCGGCCATCAAGAAGTACGCCTGCGAGCAGACCCATCCCGATGACGACCGGAGCTGGCTGAGAAAGATCCGGCCCTGGTGGGGTCATACCGCCCACCTGCATATCAGACTGGCCTGCCCTCCGGGAACGGAATGCGAGCATCAGGCCCCGCCTCCTCCGGGAGACGGCTGCAAGGAAGCCGACACCTGGATTGAGGGCTTCAAGCATCCGAAGCCGGCTCCCAAGCCCGCCCCGAAGCCGAAGCCCAAACCTAAGAAGATACTGCCTGAGACCTGTCAGAAGATGCTGAACGCCAGCTAAAACGTGATCAGGGGGCCGGAAAGCAGCCACGGACGGAAACCGCCTGGATTTCGAATCCGGCTGCGTATCTCCTCTGATGTCAAAAGGGACGCCTTGGGCGTC
>NZ_JBGVBR010000223.1:0-2051 GCF_045225735.1 Succinimonas sp.
CATTCAGGAAACCAAGGGCTCCGACATTCAGCAGGATATGATTTTTGTGCAGGACTTCATGTCCAAGGTAAGCTCCTACAGCCAGGGCGCCATCTCCGCCATCAGCAAGTCCGGCGATACCCTCACCTCCATTGCCAGAGGCTAAGAGAGCAGGGCTAAGTTCCAGCCGATTGCATCCAGACCCCCGAAGGTTTTCCAGAGGGGGTTTTTTCGTATGTTTGGAAGCGGGGCCGGAGGAGGCAGCGCAGTTATTCACAGGAGGTTTTCCTCAGGCGGCTGTGACTCCCGCTATAAGCTCCCTTTTTTAACGGCCATGCAGAGCATTTCCAGAAGCTTCCTGTCCATGCTGCGGGTAAAGCTGTATACCGGCTTTTCCAGCCGCCCCAGACTTCTGCCGACAGCTTCAGGGGAACTGAAATCAAAATCAGCGGAAGCGGGGAAGGGCGTTTCTGATTTCATGGCTGTGACATAAGTGTCACGGCCATCCTGCAAGACCAGCACCGCGCCGATTTTCACCGGGCTTTCGTCCTCCTTCAGGGAGCTCATCAGTTTTTCCAGCAGCTCGGACACTTTCGGGGTCAGACCATTGCTCCGGGCGGGGGCAGCAGTATTCTGCCTGCAAAGCTTCCGCCAGCAAAAGGGCTCGGTGGTTTCCCGGGCGGCATTCAGGTAAGCATCTACAGCCGCTGTCAGTCTGTCCCGCTGCTCAAAATCACGAGCCGCATATGCTCCGGTTATCCAGGCTCTGAACTGGCCCAGCCATTCCCGGGCATCGCTGCATTCATGACAGTGGTATGTCACCGGACGGTTGATCCGAATAAGAGGGGGTTTCTCTCCGAAGATAAATACATGACTCTCAGAGAAATCCGGAAGCTCCTGACAGATCTCTGTCAAGAATGCGGCAAGACTCGGAGTTTTTCCGGTTTTCAGATCATCGGAGTGAGCCGCCGCCGCAAGCAGGATATCAGGCAGGGTCAGCGTTCCCTGGATCTTTTCAAGCTCCTGATAAAGCTTCCGGTTCCGGGTGCAGAGCTCTCCCTTTCCCGTTCCCAGGGGTTCAGGAGCGCTGGTGACCGCTATAGCTCTCACCGCGGAAGAGAGGTAAATTCCGGTTACCTCCAGGGATTTCACCATAAAAGGGGCTGCCGTTTCCTGACGCCAGACATGGATGCGGCGATGAGAGATGCCGAGCTTCTGCAGGGCCTTTTTTACCAGATAGCCGCTCATGTCAAGAGAGGCCGCCAGGGATTCTATCGTCCAGTTGTCATAAGCGGAAACGGCGTCTTTAACCTTTGCCGCAGCTTCAGCCATCTCTTCATCAGATTTCCTGATCCCGCCGCCATAGGTTTTTCTGAGCCCTTGAATCCGGTATTTGCGGAAGCTTTCCTTCCAGCGGGAGACCATGCGCTTCTCAATGCCGAGCTTTGCGGCCACATCCTTGTTCATCGTGCCGTCAAGGCCGTTCAGGATGATTTTGGCTCTCAGGGACATGACGGGATCATTCCCGCCGGCCAGCATTTTCAGCTCTTTAAGCTCTTCATCACTGACCTCAACCGGCAAACTTACTCGGGACATGGCAGGCAACTCATAAAAAAACAACGCTAACGCTGCCATTATGCAGGATCTCAGCGGGCAGGCAACAGATATTTGTTCACAGTTTATCGCCTCCGTTGCCAGAGACTGAAGAGCAGGGATCTCTTCCCGCCGGCTCTGTCCAGCCCCCGAAGGTTTTCCTGCGGGGTTTTTCGCATGCATTCGTCCCCGCCCAAACAGAGAAAAAACGCATCATCGGCAAAAACGCATAATGCTTTTTTTGAGAAATTTTTTGTAACCCGGGAGAATTTGCTGCGTTATCAGAACAGCAAGGCGATGAAAAGCCAAATCCAAATCAGAACCAAAGAGAAAAACACAGGAGTTTATCATGGTTGACAATGTTAGCAACGGTCAGGCAGCTTCCCAGACACAAGCCACTCAGGACACCAAGGACAAGTACGGCTTTGACATGATTACCAGCGTTGAGCTGATGTTTGCCAAGCTGCAGAATGACCTCG
>NZ_JBGVBR010000224.1:0-14494 GCF_045225735.1 Succinimonas sp.
GATTCTGATTGGCCTTAAGGAGCTCCTGACGGGCCAGATCCACCTGCTTTTCCAGAAATACCACCTGCTCATTGGCGATTTCATGACTGACCCGGTTCATAAAGGATTCGCCTTCGCTGACCAGAAAGGAAGCGAGCTTATAGGCGGTTTCCGAATCAAAGGCTTCAGCCCGAAGCCGTACCACTCCGCTAAACTCGTCATAGTTAACACTGACCCGGTTCAGGAAGTACTTGTAGAACCATTCGGTCTCAATGCTCTTAAACCACATTCTGGAGAAAAAGTCATTTTTGGGATCGCTGTAGTGCTCCCGGAGATGAAGCTTTTTATCAGCCTTCTTCAGCATATCTACCGACATCAGATACTCCCGGAGCACCAGCTGATCAGTTTTATTGCCGGCATTGCCGCTGAACATACTGAGAATGTCCCCGGTATTCCCAGCTCCGGCCGTATCAGTGTTCTGCACAAAAAACACCACTTCGGAAACATAGCGCCCGGAAGCATAGGCCCAGTAGCTGCTCAGCAGAATCCCCAGAATCACCGTCAGAATATTAATAATCTTAAACACCCTGTTAACAATCCTGGTGGTCTGCCCCAGCATTTTCATGGTAGCTGTATTGATCTCAGGCTGAGGATTGGCTGCCGGGGCTGCCGCCGGCGCTGCTTTCTCTGTCATTTCTTTATTGTTTCCTTGTAAGCTTTCAGTGCATCGTCGATTTTGTCATACCAGGTGGCCTTTCCCTTGTAAAGAAAGATCCCGGACTCGCAGAAGGTTTTCAGCGTAGCATCATTATGGGCCACCATAATGATGCTGGATCTGCCGGCTAAGTCCTTAAAAGCCTTAGCCGCTTTATCTCTGAAGGCGGCATCGCCGGCGGAGGTCACCTCATCCGAGACATAGACATCAAAATCAAAGGCCAGGGACAGGGCAAACTGGAGGCGGGATCTCATACCGGAGGAATAGGTATTTACCGGCTTGTCAAAGGCTGTTCCGATGTCCGCAAAATCCTCAATGCGGCGGATTCTTTCCGGCATTTCATCCTCAAAGCCCTGCGCCCGGCAGATAAACTTGGCATTCTGTCGGCCGGTCATGGTAGGCTCCACCCCGCCGTTTCCCATAGGCCAAGACACCCGGCAGCGGCGTTCCACAGTGCCATAGGAGGCATAGTCCGCACCGCAGATTATTCTGAGTAGGGTGGATTTGCCGGCGCCGTTGCCGCCGATAATGCCCACGCTGCGGTTTTTGGGGATCACCAGACTGATGCCCTTTAAGACCCAGTCGCCCACCCCCTGCCGGGAGGTGTATCTTTTATAGATATCCTTTAATATTATCATTGTCTCACTAGCCTGGTTTCCAGAGCCTGATAAAGGGCCATGCCAATAACCACCAGCACGAGAGCCCAGGCATAAAGATATGCCACACTGATATCTTCAGTCTGATGATATAACTCGCCCCAGAAGCCGATGCGCATAGCCTCCACCCCATGCAGCGCCGGATTAATTAAAAGAAGCCCCCGGTACGGCTCCGGAATAATCGCTATGGGCATCATTACTCCGGAAATGATATACATGGGCATCATCAGCAACTGCAGAATAAAGCCGCTGTCCGGCACCAGGCGCATGGAAACCGAGGAAATAAGCCCATAACCTAATCCCAGAAACCAAAGTCCGAAATATGCCAGAACGCACGTAATCAGATTATCCGGAAACATATTGAAGCCGGCCGCCGCTAATACTCCCCCAATAATAAAGAAAACAAAGAACATGTAAAAGGCCTCCACCCCGCCCCGGCACAGGGCGGCATCAAAGGGCCGCACCTCCCGGAAGGCAAAGAAAGGCTTACTGCAGTCAATGGAGTGCAAGACCTGCACTGCTGTTCTTCTGAATACAAAAAAAGCCAGCATCCCCACAGCCAGCCAGGGCTGCACCGCTACACCCTGCATAGTTTTACTGTTTATAATGGTGAAAATGACAGCGATAAATACCACATGAATGGAGGGCTCCAGAAGCAGCCATACCCAAGCCGCCCTGCTCCCGAAAAACCGGCTCAGGGCATCCTTTAAAAAAATGGCCTTCCAGACTGTCAGCGTTTTTCTAAAAGGGGAACTCATGAGGTCAATCGCTTCCTAGTTTGTCAGATTGGTAATGGAATTACCCCAGGACAGGGCCGGGTTCACGATGGTGCCGATAAGCTTTAAGAACTTCTGAATTTCGTAGCCGGATGCCGTGGCAATATAAATCACGTCTCCGTCCTTAACCCGAAATTTCTGAGCCGCAAAAAAGCTGTCCGGCCGCCCGAAGTCGATCTGATATACCACCGGCACCTTGTCCGCATTTTCATATAGACCGCTTCCTGATGCCGGAGAGCCCGGAGTCTTCACCGCAGGATCCTGTCCGATCTCCGCATAAAGCTTTTCCCAGTTCTCCCGATCCTCAAAACGGAACACAAAAACTCCCGATGAATTGGCGCGATCGTCATTTAAGCCTCCGGCCCGGGACAGGGCCTGCACCAGAGTGGCCCCGGTAGCCTCCAGGCCCAACTCCTGAGTTTTGCCGGCCGCGCCCATAACCATAAATGACCAGGGCTTGAAGGCGGCCACCAGCACATCTCCGGGAGCCAGAGTGACGTTTTCCTGAGCATTTTCAATAATGGAGCTCAGCGGCATGTCAACGGTTACATTATTGCGGGTCAGTTTCAGCATGACCTTGTTGTAGTTTTCCGTTACACCTCCGGCCAGAGCCACTGCATCCAGCACCCGTTCTCTTTTTACGGAAAGGGGAATGTTTTTGGAGTTTTTGAAATCCCCCAGTACAGTAACCTCTTCGCCGGTTCGGGAAGGAATGTGCACCAGCACTTGGGGATTGTTGGCCTTGGGGGCCAACGCCCGTAAAATCTTATCCTCGATTTCCCGCACGGTTTTGCCTTTGACGGAAATTCGGCCCACGAAGGGTACTGTGATCATGCCGTCGTTTTCCACAATCTGGGTAGGGAGCTTTTCTGATTTCACGGAGAGATCGGACACCGAGAGATCGCTGGCCCCGAAAAGCAGAGCCGGAGCGCTTTCCCAGATGTAGATGTCCAGAGTGTCTCCCTGAGTAACTCGGTAATTGCCGTATCCGACATTGCCGAAGGTTTCATGAAATGATCCGGGTTTCCCGATGCTCTCCAGAATGCTGCCGGTGCGGGCATTAACCCGAACCAGAGGCACCGGGGCTTCATACTTTCCCTGATCCTCTGCTGCAACTACGGAGCCATATGAGGGACCGCCATGAGGCATAACGCAGCCCGTAAAGGGGCACAATCCGGCCAGAGCCAGCATAAGAGGGACAAATCTGAAAACTTTCCTTTTAAACATCAGCATTTAACAATACCAGCAATACCTAAATATTTTTTGTTATTCCGCCAGGCTCTCAGTCCGGAATCAGCCGGTACTTCCGGCACAGCCTTTTAAGAAACTCAGCCGTCCGCTCCAGATCCGCATCAGTGTGATCGGCGGTAATGAAGAATCTGAGCCGGGCCTCCTGATCCGGCACCGCCGGATGGATAATAGGATGCACCGAAACCCCTTCTTTAAAAAGATCCTCTGACATAAGCGCCGCAATCCGGGAGCTTCTAGTGATCACAGGGATCACCGCATATCCCAGAGCATGTCCGGTATTAATGCCAGCGCTCTTTAAAAGCTCCAGAAAGCAGGCGGAATTATGCTGCACCCGAGCGACGCGCTCCGGTTCCGCCGTCATGAGATCGAGAGCGGTCATCACCGCCGCGGCCACCACCGGGGATAGCCCCACGCTGTAAACAAAGCCCGGAGCATAACAACGAAGAATATCTGTGATATCCTGCCGGGCCGCAATATAGCCGCCGCAGCCCGCCAGGGTTTTGCTGAGGGTGCCCATCCAGATATCGGTGTCGGCGGGATCGCATTCCCAGTACTCGTAGAGCCCCCGACCGCACTTTCCCAGCACGCCCAGAGAATGCGCCTCATCGATCATGAGAAAGCAGCCGTAATGCTTCTTGATCCTGATAAGCTCCGGCAGATCCGCAATGTCCCCGTCCATGCTGAAGAGGCCCTCGGTCACAATAAGCGTTCTTTTATAGCGGCTGCGGTTCTTGTCCAGAAGCTGCCGGAGCGCCGTCATGCTGTTATGGGCATACGGAAAATACTGCGCTCCCGAAAGCTTTACCCCCTCAATGATGCTGTTATGCGAGAGGGCATCGTAAAGGATGAGATCCCCCTTCCCGAACAGGGTGCTGATAACGCTGACATTGGTGGCATGGCCGCTGACAAACGCCAGAGCGTCAGGAGCATCGTAAAGAGCGGCCAGCTTCTTTTCCAGATCCCGGTGAAAGGTGCGTTCCCCGGCCACCACTCTGCTGGCTCCCACGGATGAACCGTACAGCTTAGCCGCTTCATAAACATTGCGGGAAATAAGAGGATGGCGGTTCAGTCCCAGATAATTGTAGCTGGAATAGTTAATGTATTCCCGGTCGCCGATGATAACCCGATCGCCATCGGTGATCCCCATTTCCTGAAAATACGGCACCCGGATCCCGCAGGCAGTGGCAAAGGAACGGGCCGCCAGAATATTCTCCAAGAGGGGATGGCGCCGAAAATCCAGATAAGCCGGATCCACCGCATCCCGGGGGGTTATCAGATCCTTTTCTGCAAACGTTCCCGGAGTTCCGCCGGAGAAGGTCTCCTTGGCTTTCTCAGCCTTTATGCTGCTGGCGAGAGACAAAAGGCCGGAAAGGCCGCCGCCAGATGCGGAATTTTTGCTGTCTGTCATTTATGCTCTCTTTCCTGTATGCACCCTTTCCTGATCCTAAAAAAACTATTTCGGCGCCCTTCCGGCATTCCGCTCTCTCATCACCGCCTTGTCCTGAGCCGTAAGATGGAGATTTGCCATGGAATCCAAAGCTCCCCCGGCAGAATCTGACCCATCAGCGCCGTCGCCGGCTCCGGTGATCTTGCCGTAAATACGCCCGGCCAGAGTTCTTACCGCCGGCTTGTCCTGGAACATCATCACGGACATTCTGATGCCCAGCTTCTTTTCCAGACCGGCCACCAGATCCATGGCCATCAGAGAATCCAGTCCCAGCTCATGAAGATTCCGGTCAGCTCCGATATCCTCGGGGGAAAGCCCCATGGTTTCAGCGACCTCGGCGGTAAGCACCTCAATAACGAGCTTCACGGCCTCGTCCTGAGGAAGTCCCAGGATCTGTTCCCGAAGGCCGGATCCGGAATTCCGGTCTGCCATTGTATCAGATATTCGGAGAGACTGGGCATGAAGCCGGGCCGGTACAGCTTCAAGACTCCCCGCCGCGCGTCTCCAATCCATGGCGGCCACGGTATGGACACCCCCGGCTCTGATGATCTCCGGAAGCCGGGCCAGAGCATCCCGGGACTTCAGCGGCATGGCGCCTCCGCTCCGCTCCAGAGACTGCATCACCCCGGTATTGGCGGTGAGATAGCCGGCGTCTCCGATGGGGCCCCATTCCGTGCAGGCGGCATGAAGTCCGGATCTGATTCTCGCGGCGCAGAGTCCCTCCAGAGCGGCATTGGCAGCCACATAATTGGCCTGGCCGATGTTGCCCAGGGCCACGGAAACGGAGGAATACATCACAAAGAGAAGCTGTTTATCGTCCAATGTTTCCAGATGCAGATTAAGAGCGCCCTGATACTTGGGATCGGACACCGCAGCATAGCTCTCCCGGTTCATATCCTTAAGGAAGGCATCCCGGAACACGGCGGCCGCATGAATAATGCCGGTAAGCCTAATGCCCTGCCCCCGGAGATCGGAAATAAGAGAGTGCACCTCTTCCCGATCCGCCACATTGCAGGCTCTTACCAGAACCTCCGCGCCCTGATCCCGGATCTCCTGAATCCGGCCTTCATCCTCCGGAGCCGTTTTCCCGCTCCGGGATACCAGAATCAGCCGGCCCGCGCCCTGAGAAGCCAGGAAGCAGGCGGTCTCCAGGCCGAAGCCCCGGGTACCGCCGGTAATAAGCCAGGAGCTTTCTCCGGTAAAGAGCTCCCGGGGTACCAGACCTTCCGGAAGAGCGCAGTTCTCTGGAGCGGTTCCAGACTTATTCATATCCTGGGAAAGAAGCTCATTCTTCCGGAAGTCCTCCATGGAAATCACGATCTTCCCGATATGCCCGCCCTGCTGCATCAACTTAAAGGCATCAATAACTCCCGAGGCCAGAAATACAGTGTAGGGCAAAGGTCTCATCACAGGGGATCCGGAATCCTGAGCCCGGAAGAACTCCCCGAGCTCCGCCATAATTCTCCGGGCCTTGTCGGGACGGAAGCTGAAGAGCTGATCCACATCCACGGCAAAGTAGCTGATATTCTCCCGGAGGGGCCGGATTCCGATGCCGGTGTTTTCCACAAAATCTCTCTTCCCCAGCTCAATAAACCTGCCGAAAGGCCGGAGAATGCCGAGACTCTGCTTCATGGCCTCACCGGAAAGACAGTTAAGCACCGCATCTACGCCTTCGCCGGCAGTGTCCCGCAAAACCTCGTCATGGAAATTCAGAGAACGGGAATTATAGATATGAGTTACCCCCATAAGCCGGAGGAAGTCCCGCTTTTCAGGTGAGCCGGCAGTGGCATAGACCTCAAGGCCGAGATAGCGGGCGATCTGGATGGCGGCAATGCCCACGCCCCCGGCGGCGCCGTGCACCAGAAGCCGTTCGCCCTTTTCCAGAGCCGCCAGAGTATTAAGAGCATACCAGGCGGTGAAGAACACCACGGGAACTCCCGCGCCTTCTCCAAAGGACCAGTGTTCCGGGAGAGCGCTGACTGCATACACGGGAACATCAACCGTCTCCGCCAGGGTGGCAGAACCGAGACCGAACACCCGATCTCCCGGCCGGAATTCCGTGACCGCGCTACCGGTTTCCATAACGGAGCCGGCAAACTCCAATCCGAGATAGGGTCCGGAAAAGCCCTTCCGGAGCACCTCGTCCGGCACCAGTCCCATGGTCATCATGACATCGCGGAAATTAAGGCCGGAGGCGGCTACCCGCACCCGAAGATCCCGGGGGCCCAAAGCGCCGAGCTTTTTGGTTTTCCAGATAAGATTCTTAAGTCGGCCCGCTTCGGAAAAGTCCAGATAGCGGCATTCGGCCGGAGAGGAAGCGGGAGCGGCGTCTTCATTGTCAGAGGAGGCCGGGGAACCGTCCTGCTCTTCCGGACAGACGTTATCTTTAACCGGAAGCTCCTGCTCCAAAAGCTCTTCCTCCAGTGACAGCCTATAACGGCCGCTTTCCCGGAGCACGATTTCGTCCAGAGACGAGTCCTCCAGAATTTCCTGGCAAAGTCCTGCAAAAATGGCATCGCCAAGATCGGGACTCAAGACGCCATCCAGCATAATGCTGCTTACGGAAAGCCCCGGAAGCTCGTTTTTAATAACCCGGGCGAGACCGAACACCCCGCGGTCTCCGGAAGCATCCTCAGCGGTCTGGGTAACGACAAGAAGCTTTAAGCTGTCCCCGCGGCCCTTGCCGAAGGACGCCAGCTGCTCTGCCAGCGCCGTGAGATCCGCCAGAACTCCGGGAAGAACGTAATCCCCGGCGCAGGCAAGCTCCGGACAAAGAGCCCTGATTCCGGCGGGAGTCAGGAACACATATTTATGAACACCGGGGTTCTCCCGGCCTCCCAGCGTCCCCGGAAGCTTATCCTTAAAGCCATTATCCAGAATATCCATCTCAAAGCCGCTTACCGCGCTTAAAGAGCTTAACAGCTTAAAGCCGGCGGAGCTTTCGAGATCCTGCGCCATTCTGGCATCAGCCCAGGGGAGCGCCAGATGGATAAAGCCCTTTGCGGTTTCATTTGCTGCCGGGGTTTCGGGAGCCTCGCTTTCAGAAGTCTCGAGGTCACTGGCGTCCGGCAAGGATCCCCGGGAAGCCAAAGTCAGATAAGAACCGGCGGCCAGATCTCCGGCGGCGGGATCCCGGGCCGTGGCTATATTTTCATAACCGGCTTCCGAAAGCGCCTGTTCCCAGTAAGCCGGCGACTTAAGAGGCGATACCGGCCGCCCTTCGCGGTACTGCCACCAGCTTCTGCTGCGGCCGGAAACCATGTCCGCATAGAATACCGGATACCGCTCCAGAGCAGCCAGGATGCCTTCCGGAGCTAACAAAGCCTTGAGACCCCGGAGCGCTCCCATAAATCCAGTGCCGCTGCCGGAAAGCCCCCGTCTCAGCACGATAAGATCATAGGCCGGAGGAATTTCCGGGTTCATCCTGTCATAGCGGAAGGAACCGTCTGCGACATCAAAGCAGGGCATCCGGGCATTTCCGGCTGCGCCGCTTCCAAAAGCGGCCTTGACCAGCATGAGACAGTCTCCGAACAGGCTTCTCATCGCCTGCTCCAGGAAGGACACCAGGGTTTCAGAACCGGAACCGATCTCAAGAACCCGTACCACGGGAGAAGTATTCGCGTTGCCGCCCTGAGAGGCCTGGTTTTCCTGGTACTTCCGGAACAGGTAATCTGCCATAAGCTTTAAAAGATCCTGCTCCCCCCGGATATCCTCCGGAGTCTCAGTTTCGGAAAACAGGGCAAAAATACCCCGCTCGCCGGCCGTTCCGGAGAATCCGTCTGTTCCCTCTCCTGCGCCATCAGCAGCAAGCAGGGTTTTAATAGAGGAAGCGGTTCTGAAGGCTCCCAGGAGCGGCTTTAAGGAAAACCCGTCCCCGGAAATCAGATTCTGTTCATAGACGGCGGTGTTCTCCCCCTTAAGACTTTCTCCCGCCGGGGTGATCCGCCCCTCTGAGTCAATAAGTCCTCTTTCGCTGAGAACAGACACAAGGTAACGCCCCAGAGGATGGTTCTGAACTGCTTCCGGGGGAAGGCCCTCAGAAGTAACCGCCTTAAGAGCATAGATCATGGTGAGAGCTTCCAGCACCGGATAACGCTCCTGATACCAGCGGGAGCGGCCGGAAATGTCTCCCGTGCTTTCGGAAGCAGTGATTTCCGCAAAATCCATATTCTGACCGAATACTGCCGGGCGGCTTCCCGAAGGAGCCTCCCGAAGCGCCATGCGCCATAACGGCACCCGGTTTTCTCCGGAGACAGCCTGCTGCTTTCTGGGGAAGGCTCTTAACTCCGCCCCTTTGATAACTCCCACGGTTTCACCTGCAGCATTCCGGAACACAAAGTCCGCGGAAATGCTCCGGGAGGAACCGGCTCCGGGGATCACCTTAATCTCAGCAACATCCTGCCCTCTTCTGAAGGAGATTCGGCCGAAGCTCACCGGGAGGTAAAGTCTTCCGGCGGCATCCGCCCTTCCCGTTACCAGAAGAGCCTGAAGAGCGGCATCCATGACCCCCGGGGGAACAATATACTTTTCCCGGCCCGGGATGGCGGACACGAGCTTAACTGTCAGGGAGGCAGTCTCCGGATCCGGCGCCGCCTCGGCAATCAGACTGAACTCGGGCCCGTAATCCAGGCCCATACTGCGGGCAATGTCATAGACCTCATCATGGGAGCTGGCTTTGATATCAGTCTGGTCTTGAAGCTTAGCGGCTTCCTCTCCCGAAACCGCGCGGGGAGACAGATCCGGAAGCGGAAGACCGGACACCAGACGGCCCCCGGCGTGGAGCGTCCAGGCCTCGCTTCTGGCATATTCCCGGCTCTTTACGGTAAAGAGGCCGGTTTCCCTGACCGCGGCAAGCTCCATAACGCGGCAGGTCTCCGGCTCAAACACGAGCGAGCTTCTGATATCCAGATACTCAAGGGTGACAATGTCTTCGTTATAAATCTCCGCATGAGCTTCCAGAGCGGTTTCAATAAACGAGGCTGCAGCAAACACGCACTCGCCGTCCACCATGTGGGAGCTTAAAAGAGAGCTCTTATGGGGTTCCAGAATATTTTCAAAAACCGGATCCGCGGTATTGAGACGCCAGCCCGAAAGAGGATGAGCGCGGAATTTCACCGGATCTCTCTCGGCGGTGGGCTTAACCTCATACGGCTTTTCAGTCCACTTATAGTGAGGAAGGGAAATAAATTCCGGTTCATAGCTCCATCCGGCGCCGTTCTCGCTGCCGTTAATGCGGTTACTGATATCGTTAACCTGCTTCCGGAACCGGTTCTCCCAGAATGCCGCCCCCTGGTAAAGGGAATTCTCCATGAGAAATGTCTCCATGCGGGAACTCCCGTCAAGCCCCTGCAGCAGCGCTGAAGAAATCCTGACTGCGTTTGCCTTGCCGGCTTCCCTGACATTCTCCCGGAGGTAGCGCTGCAGCACCGGAGTCGGGGCAATTTCAATAAAGCAGTCATATCCGTTTTCCAGCATGGCGGTCATGGCCTTTCCGAACAGCACCGCTTCCCGGACATTGCGGCCCCAGTAAACGGAATTCAGAGGAGCGTCATAAAGATCACCGGTAACCGAAGAATAAAACTCCGTGGCGCTCTTAAGCGGGGTGATATCCCGGAGCTCTTCCTCAATATCATTCTTAATGAGATCCATGACGCTGCTGTGGAAGGGATAATCCACCCGAAGCTTCTTGAAAAACACCCGGTGCTTCGAGCAATAGTCCTGAAGCTTAGCAAGGCCGTCATGGGAACCGGTTACAGTGATATTGGCGGAAGAGTTCACCGCCGCAATGGAAATCTCGTTCTTAACGGAAAGAAGCTCCGCCGCTTCCGCAAACTCATCCGGAGACAGAGAGGCCGCCGCCATGCCGCCCATGCCCCGGGTTTTATTCTGGAGAATGCTTCGTACCGCGATGGTTTTTACGGCATCGTGAAGAGAGAGCTTTCCGGCGGCATAGGAACCCGTGATTTCCCCCATGCTGTGTCCAACAACCCCGTCAGGAACGAAGCCGTTTTCCCTGAGGATCTCCAGAATGCCGGCCTCCACGGCAAAAATTAAGGGCTGGGAGACGCTGGCATCAAGAATGACGGCTTCATCCATCGGGGTTTTGCCGGAGAGATAATCGCTGATGGCATAGCCCAGAAGCGGCTCTGCCAGTTCTGAAACCTTGTCCGCCGTTCTCCTGAATAGCAGATTATCCTTATAAAGACTGAGTCCCATGCCGGCATACTGGGATCCGTTGCCGCTGAGCACAAAGGCGGTTTTGCGGCACTTTTTATCTCCGGTGTCGCAGGTAAGAGCATTGGGAAGATCCAGTCCTTCGGCAAACATGATAAGACTGTCCCGGACCTCTGACACCGAACTGCCCTGAACCATGAGTCTCACGTTCATCGCTTCCCGGCGGGTAATCACGCCGTGGCAGGCATTGAGATAATCCCGGAGAGCGGTATCACCGGGGAAGGACTTCATAAAATCAGCCCAGGAAAGAGCCAGGGACTTCAGGGATTCCCGGGAAAATGCGGTGAGGATAAGGGGCGGCAGGCTGAGGGGAGGAAGGTTTGCCGGGAGGCCATTTACAGCCTTTCCGGAAACAGAATCCTGCGGCGCTCTCAGAACTTCAGGGAGCGGCCTGGCAAGCTCCCGGGGAGCCTCGGACAGAATCACATGGGCATTCGCTCCCCCGAAACCGAAGGAATTCACGGAAGCCATTAAAGGGGCGCCGCTCTCCCGGGGAGTCAGGGCAAGACCGTTTGCGGGACAGAAGATATTTAGAGCAGCAAAGTCAATATGGGAACTGGGCTCGTAAGCGAAAGGGATCCGGGGGATAAAGCGGCGCTTTAATGCCAGTACCGCCTTGATAAGCCCTGCAAAACCGGAAACCGGCTCCAGATGGCCCACATTGGCTTTAACGGAGGTGATGGGAAGCGGACCTTCATGGCTGAGGCCGTAAACCTGAGAGATGGAGTCAGCTTCAATGGGATCCCCCACTGGGGTGCCAGTACCGTGGGCCTCCACGAAATCCAGATCCCCGGGAGCAATGCCGGCCTTGTTAAGCACCTCTCTCATAAGATCGGCCTGCCCCTGCGCCGATGGTACAGTAAGGCCCTTCTTTCTGGCACCGTCGACATTGATGCCGGTAGCCCGGATCACCGCATGAATCCGATCCCCGTCCTTCACAGCATCGGAAAGTTTTTTAAGGAAAATAACCGCAGCTCCTTCGGAACGGACATAGCCGTCTCCCCGATCATCAAAGGGCAGGCATCTGCCGTTAGGGGACAGCATGGAGGCCTTGCTGAAGCCGATAAAGGGATGGGGCTGCAAAAAGAGATGCACGCCGGCGGCAAGCGCTGAAGAGGATTCCCCTCTTCTTATGGACTCGCAGGCCTCATGAATGGCGGTCATGCCTGAGGAGCAGGCGGTATCTAATGAAAACGACGGGCCCTCAAGATCATAAAAATAGGAAATTCTGTTAGAGGCTATGCAGCCGGTATTGCCGGTCATGGTATAGGGAGACACAGACTCCGGATCCGGAACAGATTTCATCAGGTAATCCCAGGCGGACATCCCGGTAAACACGCCGCACTTCTGACCGCGCATTTTCTCCGGGGGGATTCCG
Source organism: Succinimonas sp. (assembly GCF_045225735.1). Classification (NCBI taxonomy): domain Bacteria; kingdom Pseudomonadati; phylum Pseudomonadota; class Gammaproteobacteria; order Aeromonadales; family Succinivibrionaceae; genus Succinimonas; species Succinimonas sp. The sequence continues at coordinate 12,437 of NZ_JBGVBR010000224.1, forward strand.
GCATCCTCGAAGCACTCGTAAACCAGTTTCAACAGAAGTCTTTGCTGGGGATCCATCCATTCGGCCTCCCGGGGGGAGATGGCAAAGAATGCCGGCTCGAAGTTCAGAATATCATTGATAACTCCGGCCTTAAAGGTAATGCTGCGGCCCGGTGCGCCCTTTACCGCATCCTGATAAAGATCAACGGGCCATCTTGATGCCGGGATCTCGGTAACACCGCACTGCCCCTGCACCAGAAGGCGCCAGAAGGAGGCTTCGTCGACGGCTTTTCCGGGAAAGCGAAACGCCATACCGACAATGGCGATATCATCATTTGCGGAAGTCGCTTCTTTGTCAATAATCTTTTCATTCATAGCTGAGATAGAATCCCTGTCAAGCGGGGCACCCCGCTTGATCCTGATTACCTTAAAAACCAATGCCGGAAGCTTTAAATTCATCCCGGCCTCAAGATATCAAAAGTTAACGGTCAAAAAATAAGGCGGCAAAGACGGCAGGCATTTCTCCCTGCCTGTCGCCCGTCCGCCCTGCGGGATCAGCTTTTCCAAAGCCCGCGGGTGTCAATAAGTGTCTGCTCCGGAGCAAACTCCGGCTTAATGGCCCGGAACTCCCGGTGATCCACCAGAAGAAGCACCACATCTGCCTTGAGAGCCTCCGCAATGTCCGTAAGCCGCACCCCGGATTTGCTCAGGACGGCCGGAAGCTCAGCGATATGGGGTTCCGCGGCAATAACCCGCCCCGGAAACTCCCGGGCGAGATCCCGGGCTATACGCACCGCCGGACTTTCCCGGAGGTCATCGATATCCGGCTTAAAGGCCAGCCCGAGACAGGCGATCAGAGAATCCTTGCGGGCGGATCCTGCCACAGCTTCCCGTACCTGCTCCTTCACCCATTCCGGCTTATGATCGTTTACCTTGCGGGCAGTTTCGATTATTCTGGCCAGATCCGGAGTTTTGCTCACAATAAACCAGGGATCCACGGCGATGCAGTGCCCGCCCACACCGGGACCGGGATTGAGGATATTAACACGGGGGTGGTGGTTAGCCAGGGAAATAAGCTCCCACACATCAATATGAAGCCGGTCGCAGATAAGGGAAAGCTCGTTGGCAAAGGCAATGTTGACATCCCGGAAGGCATTCTCGGTGAGCTTGGACATTTCGCCGGTTCTGGCGTTGGTGAGAAGGAGTTCGCCCTTCACAAAGATGCCGTAAATGTCAGCGGCCTTGCGGGCAGAAACTTGATTAATACCGCCCACGATACGATCATTGTCAACCAGCTCGGACATTATTTTGCCGGGGAGCACTCTTTCCGGGCAGTAGGCTACATAGACATCGCAGTACTCGGAATCCTCCCGGGCGATCTTGAGATCCGGACAGTTTTTCTGCAGAATCTCCGCTACTCTTTCCGTGGTGCCCACAGGAGAGGTGGATTCCAGAATGACAGTATTCCCCTTTCTGATGAAGGGAGCGATTTCCCCGGTGGCGGCATCCACAAAGCTGAGATCCGGTTCATGATTATCACCGGTAAAGGGGGTAGGAACGCAGATAATAAAAGCATCAGCCTCGCAGGGCTGGTTTGCGGCCACAAGAAGACCGTCGGAAACAGCCTTATGAACCACCTCGCCGAGCCCGGGTTCCACAATGTGAATTTTACCCTGATTGATGGTGTCTATGGCATGCTGATTGATCTCAACACCGTGAACTGAAACACCGTTTCTGGCAAACATTGCCGCCGTGGGCAAACCGATATAGCCAAGTCCGCAAATACAGAGTTTCACTGTCTACTTTCCTAAATCCATAACCGGCACATTAAGACCAAGCAGAAAGCTCTGTGCCCTGTTGTAGTATTTTCTGCCTTGGTTCCGGAAAACATCAGGAAGATCTCCCGAAACTTCAAGAAGGAATCTGAATGTTCCCAAAACCAAAAGCATTTTACCATACTATCGCAGATTGCATGGATATTTGAGCGGGATCTCATTTAGAATTCCTCCTGCAGACAGTCAGAATGGAATTTCCGGAAAGCAGTCCCTCCTTCAGCCAAAACTCACCATAAGTGTGCAAA
>NZ_JBGVBR010000225.1:0-4873 GCF_045225735.1 Succinimonas sp.
AGGTAAAGAAAACCTGTGTCACCAAGCTGGGCTGGTCATCAGATCCTACCGTGATCACCAAGAATCCCAATGCTGTGACGAAGGAATACCTGGTTCATCATGATCCCCAACACACGGGCTGGAATATCTTTATCAAGCCTGAATCTCCGGGATCCATAGCTGTGGCGGTAACTCAAAGCGATACGCCGGACGATCTTGAGGACATTAAGATCATTACTCTGTAGCGAGCAGCCGGATTATTGCCCGCCACCGCAACACTGTCATTTTATGGGAGTCTGTCTTTATGGAAAACAACAAGGACCCCTGCTGCCAGCAGGATCCTCTGGCTGCCAAAATAGCCGGAGAAATTGACAATCTCGGGAAAAACCGCATCTCTGTTCTGAGCAATCTGTCTTTTCAGGAAGTCTCCCGCGAGCAGATCCTCAGAAATACGGTATTTTTTCGGATCACCTGCCTGACCTATGAAAAGAAATTCCCGCGGCAGGAAGCTTTTGAAAATGTGGTAACCGCCCTGAAAAATTCCTGCTGCCGGGTTATCTACTATCTCAGGGGCGGATCAGGGGATGTGGAGTTCTACATCGGCATCACCTCTGCCTTCTCCCAGGACAAAGCCCGGTATAACGTCAACGACTATGAGGATATGCTGTCCCGGGCCATCAGAGGCAATTTTATCGGTTCCACGGTGGAGAAGGCCGATAACAGTGTGCTGGAAAGACTGGCCGATGACAGGCTGAAATTCAAAACCGTGCTGGGGGTGCCCTCACGCAATAATGAAAACCGGGACGACCTGTCCTTTCAGGGGGTGGAAAGACTTGTTAATGTCATGAATTCCGGAGATCTTCCCCTGAATATCAGGGATCAGGAGTTTCATCTTCTGGTAATCTGGGAATCTCTGGATCTGGCGGCCATTCAGGAGTTCGGCGCTCAGGTGGAAAGCCTCTACAGCAAGCTGTCAGCCTTTGCTCATTCCAGCATTCAGAGCAGCAGTCAGGATTCCTCGCAAAAGGGATCCTCCGCGCAGACCGGCACCTCCGAGGGCAAAACCACCGGGGAGACAAAAGGAAAATCAGAAAGCCAGACCTCCGGGAAATCCGCCACGGAAACCACTGGCGCCTCGGAGTCCAAATCCAGTAGCAAGGGAAGCTCCTCCGGCACCTCGGAAAATACTTCCAGCTCAACTAACAAGTCCCAAACCTCCGGCACCAATAATTCCGAAACCTCCGGCGCCACCGAATCGGAAACTACCGGCAACAGCAAAAGCAAGTCGAACTCCGTGGGGAAGAGCGAATCGCAGTCATCCACTGACGGAGAAAACAACAGCAGATCCAGTTCATCCCATACCGAACAAGCCGGCACGAGCGAGGGGAGTCAAACCACCACAGGCACCAGCAATTCCATCAGCAAGGGTACCTCCTCTACCACGAGCAGCGGCTCCAGCAAATCGGAAACCACAGGCTCCTCCAGCACCAAATCCCAGGGAACCTCCAGCACTGTTTCGGAAACCAAAGGCACCACTTCCGGAACCTCGCAGTCCAAAAGCTCCGGACATAATGAAAGCTCCACTTCCGGAACCTCGGTATCTTCCAGCATCAGCTCCAGCTCCACCTCCAGCTCCAGCACCGGGACTTCGGAATCCGTTTCCACCGGCAGCGGGCTTTCCATCACCTTTGAAAACAAGAACAAGAAGGTGCAGGACATTCTGAAATACATCGACGAAGAGCTCATGGTCAGAATCAAGCGCGGCATTTCAAAGGGGCTGTTCCGTACCGCCGTATACGTCGGAGCCGGGAATCCCCTGAACTGCGATCTCCTCTGCAACACCCTGATCTCCCTGGCTCAGGGGGACAAAAACTTCAATACCTCGGTCTACAGCGCCGAATTCAAGAACATGTCCAAGCCGGTGTCGGAACTGCAGATCTGCCAGGTCAATGCGCCCCGGGACATTTCCGCAGAATCATTTCTTCTGGAATCACGCCCGGTGATCAATGGCGTCATTGACGCGGGCACCTGGCTCACCGCTCAGGAGATCAGCATGCTGGCCGGTTTCCCGCAGAAGGAAGTGCCGGGACTGGAATTACGTGAACAGGTGCCCTTCGGACTCAATATCAACACCAAAGTCCCGGACAGTGACAAGCTCGATCTCGGGGTCATGCGACAGGAGGGCTGTCAGCTTAAATCCCAGAAGGTTAATCTCTCACGAAAAGAACTCTCCAAGCACGTATTCATCGCAGGCACCACCGGTTCCGGAAAAACCACCACCTGCCACAGACTTCTGGCTTCATCCATGACGGACGGGGCATCCCTGCCCTTCCTGGTCATCGAACCCGCTAAAACAGAATACCGGGCTCTGGTAAACAGCAGCACTCCGGGCTTTAATGAGATCATCGTTTTCACCGTGGGCAACGGCAATGGCGTGCCCTTCCGTTTCAATCCCCTGGAATTTCTGGAAAACGAAACCCTGTCCGGTCATATTGACGAGCTCAAGGCCGCCTTCATGGCCAGCTTTGACATGGAGGCCGCCATCCCCAATCTGCTGGAGCAGGGCCTGTATCGGGTGTACAAGTGCATGGGCTGGGATATTGAAACCGGCGAGAACCGTTTCCTGAAGGATCGTCATGCCGCCTGGCAGGCGGAAATCAGAGGCGTGTTCTTCCCGACCCTGGAGATGTACATTGAAACAGTAGTTGAGCTGGTAAAGGAAAAAGGCTTTGATGACAGGCTGCGGGATGAATACATAGGATCAATAAGAGCCCGGCTGGACAGCCTCACCGAAGGAGCCAAGGGGGTGATCTTCAACACCCAGCTTTCCGTTGATTTTGATGATCTTCTTGATCGCCGGGTTATTATTGAGCTTGAGGATGTGAAATCCTCCGAGGATAAATCCTTCCTGATGGCGCTCATTCTCTCGCGGCTCTCCGCCGCTCTCAAGGCCAGACATGCCCGGGATGCGAATTTCCGGCATATCACCCTGGTGGAGGAAGCCCACAGACTTCTTGCCAAGGTCAGTGCCGGAGACAGTCAGAACCGTAAAATGGGCGTTGAGCTGTTCTCGGATCTTCTCGCCGAGGTCAGAAAGTACGGCGAAAGTCTCATCATTGTGGATCAGATCCCCAGCAAGCTGGCAAGCGAGGTGCTTAAAAACACCAATACCAAGATCATTCATAAGCTGTTCTCCCAGGATGACAAAAATGCCGTGGGCGAAACCATGGCATTGGATGATAACCAGAAAAAGTACCTCTCCTATCTGGTGCCGGGGGAAGCCATAGTATTTTCCCAGGGCTGGAAGAAGCCGGTGGATGTTCAGGTGACACAAATCGATACCAGTACTGATGACGATAATGTGGACGACGAAATTGTCTGCCAGAACGGCCGGAACTACTGGCTGGAACACAGCCTGAGGTTCTGCGCCTTCATGGACGAAGCCGCTGATCGGCATCAGGACTGGGAATGCTTTGTCGCTCAGGCCCGGGGCGCAACCAGGCTTTATCAGAACTGCGTCTGCAATGAAAATGCCAATAACAGACAATGGCAGCTCTGGCTGAACAGCCTGCAGGAGGCCTGCAATGATGATAAGACGCTGTTTTTAAGACTCATCAGAAATGCCGTGTTTGACTATGCCTTCCGGAAATTGTCCATAGATCCGGGAACAGTTGTTAATTTCAATTATCAGAGCTTCTGCTCTTCTTTTGACAGTGAATTTGATGAGACCTGGAATTACTATTCTGAAAAACAGAACTGGGAGAGTTTTGTAAATTCGCTGATCGGAAATATTTTAGGAGATCTTTAATATGGGATTTTGGAGCAGTGTCGGATCATTTTGTTCAAGCATTTGCAGCGGCATCAGTTCAGCTTGTTCGAGCATCTGCAGAGGCATTTCAGCGGCGGTGGATAAGATTTCAGGACTGTGCTCTTCCATCGGCCCCGCCTTATCGGTAATCTCAAAGATTGTGGCCTGCATTCCCGGATGTCAGGGGCTGGCTGCGGTAATGGGCACCATCGGCCGCATTGCCACCGTCATAGCGGTAATAACCGGAGTGTTCAGACAGGACGAGCGGGTTGAGGATATCGGCGAACGGGCTCTTCAGGCCGAAGAACAGGGCATTACGCTAAAATCCTGTAACGGCGACTTTAAGGCTTATATGGAAAAGGTGCGCAACCTGAAGCTGGATCCTGAAAAAATGCACGAAAAGAATGAACAGATCATGGCCGGCTGCATGGTTGCCGAACAGGGCATCAGAGAAGCCAATCCCAAGCTTTCGACAGTCAGCCTCTACCCTCTGGCCATGTTTTCAGATCTCTGTTCTGCAGATCGCCTTAAGAAATGGGCGGAAATCGCCCAGCGCATGGATATGCCGCTGTCCTCAATTGCCAAGTTCTATCTGGGCAGCACCGTTTTTGATGCGATTTTTCCCGAGGAAGGAAAAAAAGCCAATGAGACGGATGGCCGCAAAGCAGCAGTAGCCGCAGAAAAGGAATTAAATCCGGATCTTAATAAAAACGCGATAAACGATGATATTGACAAGACCAGGAAAAATATTGAGGACATCCTGAAGCAAGCCGCAGGAAACTACAAAGAATGAGCCTGTTTTTTCCCTGTTTTCCTTATGCGCGCATGCTTGTGCCTCCGGCCATTCGCAGCATCGGCTCGCTGCGCGAAAGCGCGTAAAGCGCCCTTTCATCGGCTGCTGATGAGACGACAGGACTGAACTCTTCAACAGGTTCCGCCTTGCTGGTAATCTCGAAGACAGCGGCCTCTGTTCCCGGAGGTCAGGGGCTGGCTGCGGTAACGGGCGCCATGGGCCGCATTGCCGCTGTCATCGCAGTGCTAACCGGGGTGTTCAGACAGGACGAACGAATTCAGGATATCGGCGAA
>NZ_JBGVBR010000226.1:0-9873 GCF_045225735.1 Succinimonas sp.
GGTCATTTCGTCCATGGCTCCTTCAGCGGTCTGGGCATAGGAGATGCCGTCCTGGGCATTGCGGTTGCCCTGATTAAGGCCGTTGATCTGGGAGGTGAGACGGTTGGAAATCTGGAGGCCGGCGGCGTCATCCTTGGCGCTGTTAATGCGGAGACCGGAGGCCAGGCGCTTGTAGGATACATCCAGCGCATTGGTGGCATTGGCCAGATTGCGATTGGAATTCAGCGACGAAACGTTGGTATTTACATATAAAGCCATTTTTAAATCTCCTAAGCTAATCTATCCTCTGAAGCTTATTATTATTCGCAGTGGCTGCTTCAGCATGGTACAAGAGCCGCCCCGGGGACGGTTCTCTTTTGTTTTTATCTTCCATGAAATATTCATGCCAGAAAGGAGATTTTGGGGGTAAAAATTTTTCAGGGGTTATGCTGCAAGGCTTTGTGAACTCTTTCCAAAACAGCCTTTCCGCTTGATCAGGACAATAGCTCAGGCCCCGGCGGCTGAATACTGGCATTTATCAGGCGGACACCGGGTGAACCGGCAATTCGGGAGCGGATTTTTGACGGCGGCAATAATTTACCGGCGACAGCGGCAGTAATCCGGGAAATACTGACGGGGAAAGACGGGAGAACTTCGCGAAGTAACGGCAGAATTCGTAACAGAGTCGTTTTTCGATTGTGCCTTTTCAGCTATGATAATGACGGGAAGCAAATTAACAAGCTAGCAAGGAGGCGCTGATTATGGCAAACACCCTGGTGCAATTCAGAACAGATGAAACAGAGAAGCTTGAAGCTATGCGGATCTTAGCAAAACTTGGACTGAGCCTCCCGGAATACCTCAGAATGTGCCTGTCTCGGCTGGTTCAGGAGAAAGCCCTTCCCTTCAGCATGAAACCGGAAAACGAAGACCATGCAGGCAGCATCTGGGCAGGCAACTCCGGAGCTGACAATGCCGGAATCCGGGCATTAAGGAAAGCAAGTCAAATAGCCTTAGAGCACGGGATTCAGGACATGCCCCTTGATGAAATCAATGCTGAAATTGCCAAAGCCCGGAAATAGTCACCAATAAGCTATCGGCATGTTCCGTCTGCCTCTCTGAAATACCCCCGGCAAGGAAGGGGCTTTGCAAAAAAAGCCGGGAGCAAACCGCATCTCATGTTTTTCTTAACGCCCTGCTGCATTTCCGGCGCTGCCCTCACCCTGCTTTTTCTCCCAGAAATCACGGAGCCCGTTAAAGGCCGCCTCGCTAAGCATATGCTCCATGCGGCAGGCATCTCGCTCGGCGATTTTCTGGGACACCCCCAGAAGCTGTTCCAGAAATCCCGTTAACACCACATGCCGGGCATAGATGCTGCGGGCCTTTTCCTCCCCCGCCGGGGTTAAAATGAGGTCGCCCTTTTCCCCGCGGTTCAGAAGGCCCAGATTGGTAAGCACGTCCATGGCCCGGCTGATGGAAGCCCGGGATACCCCCAGAGCCTGAGCGAGGTCGGTGGAACGCACCCTTTTCCCGTCCCGGGACATCATGTAGATATGCTCAATATAGTTTTCCCCGGATTCATTGAGCTCGCCGATTTCCGGGAGGTGGGAGGAATCAATGCCGCTATCGGCAGGGACGTTTTCCCTTTTCAAAAAATTCCTGATGCCCTTAACAGTGCTGGCGCTTACCACATGCTCAACGCGGCAGGCATCGATGTCCGCCTGCTCCGGAGAAATGCCTGCGGCATAAACCAGAAAGGATCTCAGGAGGCGATGGTAGGCGGCCACCTTCCGGGCGAGTTTCTTCCCGTCCTCGGTAAGACTGATAAAGCTGCCCTTCTCCAGGGTAACCAGCCCCTTGTCCCGAAGAAGCCCCACGGCCCGGCTTACCGACGGCCGGGACACCTTAAGCTTTTTGGCAATGTCAATGCCCCTCACAAAGGAACCGGAGCCCGATAAAAGCAGAATGGTCTCGAGATAATTTTCTTCAGATTCCGAATCTATATATGTCGCCACCGCTCCTCCTTGATTCTCCGCGCTCTGACAAACCCGCATGTCACCGGAAAGCATTAAAGAGTAATAATAGGCAGGCTCCCGAGATAAAGTCAAACATTTGAAGATGCATTTGCCGGCAGCCATAAAAAACCGGCCCGCCCTTCCGAAATTGCCTTCATAGAGCCCACGAATTAAAAAAGGCCGCGCCCTGCGGCGCAGCCTCATTCTCACTGCCGGAAATTCCGGCATTTTTCGGGTCTCCTACTTAGTCACCATGACAAAAGGAATTTCCGCGCTCTCGGAGGGGCCCTTCCGGAACATCAGGAACAGGAATACCCCCAGAAGAACCAAGGCAACTCCTGTCATGATCCCGAAACCGTACCCGGCCATGAGCATGGCAAGCTGGTAGACGATAAAGGCAAACCCGTAGCTGAAGCCCAGCTGATACGCAATAGCGTACCAAAAGAGCCGGCCGCCGCCGATTTCCCGGTGGAGGGTGCCTACCGCAGCCACGCAGGGAACGGTGAAGAGGTTAAACAGCACAAAGGACAGAGCTGCCAGAAGTCCGGCCGCGCCCTTTTCGTCGATGTGGAAAATGTTATTGCGCACCTTTTCATAAAGTCCGGTAACCACCTCATCCTCTTCGCTGTCAATGGCATCCTCTTCAGCTCCGGCAAAGACGCTGAGGGTGCTGACCACCACTTCCTTGGCCGAAAGTCCGGAAACCGTAGCCACTGTAGCCCGGTAATCATCAAAGCCCAAAGGAGCAAATACCACGGACACCGGCTGCGCCACATCCGCCAGGATGCTTTCATCAGGCTCGGAAACGGTATGAATGCCCTCCTCGCTGCTGTAGCCCAGAGAAGACAGAGTCCAGATCACCACGCAGCAGGCAAAAATGATCGTACCGGCTTTTTTGATAAATGCCCGCACCCTTTGATACACCGTAAGGAGCACCACTCTGGGAGACGGAATGTGGTAAAGCGGCATCTCCATCAGCATGGGAGCCGGAGAGCTCTTAAAGTCCTGGAACTTCTGCATTATCAAGGCCGAAATGATGATAATGGCCACGGACGTAAAGTAAATAGCGGCCGGAAACCAGGCATAATCACTGAAAATTGCCGAAGCAAACAGCACAATAATGGGAAGCTTGGCGCTGCAGGGGATCATGGTGGCGGTAAACAGGGTAACCCGTCTCTCGCTTTCCTCGGGCAGGGTGCGCACGGTCATAAGAGCCGGAACGCCGCAGCCGGTGCCGATAATGTACGGAATAAAGGCCCGGCCGCTGAGACCGAAGAAATTAAACACCCGATCCAGGAAAAACGCCGCTCTGGTCATATAGCCGCATTCCTCGAGAAGAGCCAGCATGAGGAACAGGATAATCATCTGCGGCACAAAGCCCAGCACCGCACCCACGCCGCCGACAATGCCGTCGCTCACGAGAGATGCTGCGAGCTCGGAGAACTCCAGCTTCTCCATCATTTCCTTGGTCCAGGGAATAATCATTTCCCCGAACAGCGTGTCGTTAGTCCAGTCAGTAAGAATGCTCCCCAGCCAGGTGACTGAGATAAAGTACACAAAGAACATCACCGCCACAAAAATCACCGGCGCCATGAAGCGGTTCAGCACCACGGCGTCCAGCTTCTCTGTCAGCGTCTTCTTGTGCGGGGCCACCTTAACATGCCGGGACATGAACTCGGAAATGAAGCCGTAACGCTGCGCGGCCAAAGCCTCGTAGATGCTGCCGCTTTCGGTATCAGCGGCCAGAGAGGCGCGGTGCTTTTCCACCAGGGAGGCCGTATCCGGATTCTTAAAGCAGTCTTCCGGAATGCGATCCCCGAGAAGAGCGCTGGCAGCCAGAAAGGAGGCTCTCTTTTCATAAGCGGGGGCGATGCCGGCGGTAATCTCACTTATGGCAGCGGCAAATTTCTGGTTTCCCGGACAGAGCGGCGGCAGAGCCTGCCATTCTCCCTTATCCAGGTATTCCCGAAGCTCCTTTATGCCGTCGCCTCTGGTGGCGCTTACCGGAATCACCCGGCAGCCCAGATCCTTTTCCAGAGCCGGCACATCAATGCTGATGCCTTCCTTTTCAACATCGTCCCACATATTGAGAAGGAGCACCATGGGAAGTCCCAGCTCCCGGAGCTCCATGCTGAGATACATGCTTCGCTCCAGAGAGGTGGCATCAACAATGTTCACAATAAGATCGCAGCGGCCGTTCAGAAGCTCGTCCCGGGCAATAATTTCCTCGGCGGAAGCGCTGGAAAGCGAATAAATGCCCGGCAGATCCACCATCTGGATACTGCTGCTGTATCTCCCGGTATGACGGGCCACCGTTACTCCGGGGTAGTTTCCGGTTCTCACGTGAAGATTGCAGAGCCGGTTAAAAAGAGTGCTTTTGCCGCTGTTGGGATTGCCGATAAACATGACTCTTCTGGCGGCATTGTCCTGAGGAACCTCAGGGCTTTCACAGCAGCACTTGCTATTGGTATTCATGCGGATATTACCTCTACCTCAATGGAGGACGCGTCATGATTTCCGAGAATTATGCTGAATCCTCTGATTCCCACAATTATCGGAGATCCCAGAGTGGCAACATGCTCCAGAGAGACCCTGGTACGGGGCAGAAACCCCATTTCATAAAGTCTGCGGGCATGAAGATCACCGGTTTTAACCGCCTTTATCACGGCAGTCTGGCCCGGCTTCAATTCACTGAGCAACATTCCTGATCCTTAAAATTTCCTATGGTCATAACATGTCAATGCTTAGCATTTGCTAAATGATGTTAGCAAATGCTAATAACTGGGGGCAATTTTAGCACAAAGTTTCAAATTTTCAAGAAATCCCTTGAAACGACGGCAAAAAATTTCCGGCCTCCCGGAGAGGGCCGTCGGAACCGAGGGAATAATGATGCCAAACCTTATACAACAAGGCCCGCTGGGAAACAAAGCAAAAACGGAGGGAGGTAAAAACAGGGAAAAAGAGGCAAAAAGGATCTGAAAATAAACCGGAAAATGAAGAAAACCGGCAAAGGATAACCGTAAGACCGGACAGCGCCGGGCCGCAGCTTTAAACTGCAGCCCTTTAAGAAAAAGCTGTCAGCGGATGTAATCAAACAGGGTTTCGCCGTGCACGGAGCTAAAGGTCTGCCGGGCTACATTGAGAGCATTCTGCTCCTGCAAAAGCTCCGCCACCACCTCGTAGACATCAACCTCGCACTCATTAGCCCGCACCTCTGTTTTAATATCGGAGAGCGCGTCATTGGAGTTTATCACCGCGTCAATGTTGCTGAGACGGGAGCCCACATGGCCCAGAGCCAGGTTGACGTTTTCCTTGGCGCCGTTCAGGGACACCTGCCCCATCCTGAGCGCCTGGGCCTTGTCATAGGCGGATATGCTTTCATCCCGGAGCACATTGATAATGCCGGTGAGAGTATTCAGCGCATTATCGTTGGCCGGGGGATCCAGCGAAATCACCGCGCTGTCCATTCCGGGGGGCATGGTAATCTCCAGGCCTTTGAAATCGATGATGCCCTCGGGGGACACCGTGCCTGTCTGCAAGGTTTCGCCGCCGCGGCCGGTGATGGTGTAGGCATCGCCGGTTACGGAAATATTAAGATCATTGCTGTCATAGGCATTGGTATAGCCGTTAACAAAGCTGTCGAATTCATCGCTGTTCTCATATGACAGCGTCACCCCGGGGGTGGGAGAAGCTGCGGTGCGGCACAAAGGAGCCTTTTCAAACACCGAAAGCGCGCTGTCGGAGGTGGTAAGAGTCACTGAGGGAGAGACCTTCACCTGTCTCCGGCCGCCGTCGGCATTGCAGATATACGCCCCGTCGGAGGTTCTGGAAAACGCCGGGGTCAGGGACTGATTGCCGCTGAAGATATATTCGCCGCCGGCGGTTTTGGTATTCATGAGATTGAACAGCATGTCCCGGGTTTCTTCCAGATCCTGAGCCACGGTATTGAAGTTTGCCTGATCGTAGGTACCGTTAACGCCGGCCTGCATGCTGGTAACGGCATGGAGCATATATTCATAAATGGAGCTCAGGGCGGTTTCCTCCAGATTCAGCTGATCCGCGGCCAGTCCGGCATTTACGGAATACTGCTTATAGCTGGCGATTTCCGCATCCAGCCGGAGCTTGGTGCCCATGCCGGTGGGATTTTCAGAAGCGGTGGCGAACTTGGCTCCGGTGTTGTACTGGCGATCCAGGGATTCCAGCCGGGCGTTTGAGTTCTGCATATAGCGCACGCTTCTGTCAAAGCTTAAACCTGTAGTTACTCGCATAATATCACCCCAGAGCGCTCAATAATGAATCAAAAACCGTCTGCGACACGGATATTATTCTGGCGCAGGCCTGGTAGCACTGCTGATACCGCACCAGATTGGAGGCTTCCTCGTTGAGATCCACGCCGCTGGACTCCTCGGTAATGGTGAGAGTCTGATCCCTCTTGGCCGTAGCCGCTTCCAGATTGACATTGCTCACGGATATGGTGCTGCCCAAATCGCTGACCATATCGCTGTAGGCCGCGGAAACCGTCTGATTGATCCGTCCCTGCACCAGCTGAGCCTGTTCCAGATTCTGCATCAGGATGCCGTTGGAATTGTCTGCGAAACCATTGGTATTAAGCCCGATGACAAAGCTGTCGCCGTTTCTGACCGTGCCGGTAATGCTGAAGTCAAAGCCGGGATACGTCTCCGCATCGCCAAACACCAGACTGTCAGGATCATTAACATCTGAAAGCATATTTGCCAGAATATTGCCGCCCTTTGTCGAAGCAAGAGTCGTGCCAATAATATTGTCAGAAGCGTCATGAACCTCATAATTTCCGGCGGCGTTTATCACCACCCGCACCGGAGCCCCTGCCGCAAAGACAGAACCGTTTATGCTGTCCGAGGGCGTCATGCTGAAAGCGGAAAAGGCATCGGTGTTGGTTACCCCGTCAATGGAGATGGTGGCATTTCCCAGATTCTGCGAGTCCTCGCTGCCCCTGATAACGCTGGCCAGGGCAAAATCCTCCGGGCGGTTGATTTTCAGGGAAAGGTTATAGCTGACATTGGCCGTGGGCTGAATCAGAAATTCGTCCCCGGCCGTGGGCACCCCCGAAACCTCTACCTGAAAACCCAGGTCCGGAATGGTAATGGTGCCGTTAAGATCATCGACATTCCCCTGGAAGATCTCCGTAAGCTCGCTGCCGTTCTTCTCATTCAGGGTGTAGGTGCCGTCATTGTTGATTTTAATAAGATAGTCCTTGCCGGTGACGTTGCTGGCATAGCCCTCCATAAAGGACATGGTCATGCCGCAGGTGGCGCTTCTGGTGAACACCCGGGTTTCCGGAAGATTAAACAGGGCATCGCCGGCCTTGTTTTCCAGAGTAATGCCGGATTTATTTTGCTTGTTCAGACTGTCAGCCAGCGCCACGGCCACCTTGCCGAGATTCCGCTGCGCCCCCCGGAGTTCATCTCCGGCATCAAAGTATCCCCCCAGCTTGCCGCCTACATCATCGCTGAGCAGGGTGTAGCCGTTGTCGGCGTTATAGGTCAGGCCCAGATGATACTCGGTCTCGTCCAGACTGGAGGGCTCCACCATGAGGGTGGCGCAGCCGTCTCCCAGTACCAGGGTCGAGCCGGATGCCATGTTGACGTAACAGGAGCCGTTGGGCTGCTCCACGGTTTTAATGTCAATGATTTCCGAAAGCTCAGTAATAAGATGATCCCGCTGATCCTGCATCTGGAGATAAGCGGCGGAGCTGGTATCGGTGCTGGCCTCCACAATCTGGGAATTAAACTTGTAGATGCTCTGGAGGAGATCGTTAACTCTGGTGACGGATTCTTCAATCTTGCGGTTATTGGTGAGATATTGCTCCTGAATATTATTGCCGATGCTGTTCACCCGGTTGGTAAACACCTCAAGATTGCCCATAAGAGAATTTCTGGAGGAAAGCTCCGTGGGAGCGGAGTTAGCGCCCTGGATGGACGCAAACAGATCCGAGATCACCGGATTAAGCCCGGTGGCATCGCTGGAAAGCATGCTGTCAATGATGGTAATGGCTTCGGTTTTGGCGGTGTAGTAGCCTACCCGGGCATTGTCTCTTAAAAGCTCTCTTTCGGCATAGGTGTTAAGGATCCGGGAAGTGGTGTTAAAGCCGGCTCCCTGGTCCAGAACATTGGTGCGAATTATGGTGCGCTGCCGCGAATACCCCTCAGTATTAACATTGCTGATGTTATTACTGGTGGTCTGGAGCATGGCTCGTTGAGCAAGAACGCCGCTGGTTCCGATTTTCAGCATGTCCGACATAATTCTCTCTCCTGATAGCGTGGCAGATCAGTGTTCAGCCGGGGCGGGGGCCGGTTTTTCCGGAGCTTTATTGTCCGCAGCCTGTCCCGCATAACCGCTGAAGGCGTCATGCCTGTATATTTTTTTAAGTTTCGATGCATAATTCGGGTCAGTTGCGTACCCGGCTTTCTGAATTTCTTCAAAATATTGATCCGGATCACTGCTGACAGAGGCAGCCCGGGCGTATCTGGTATTGGAGGAAATAAGACTGGCGTAATCCTCAAAGCTTTTCCGGGGAGAATTGTAGGCCCGGAAGGAGGAAAGCTCGTTAACCATCCGGCCGTTCTCGAATTCCGGCGAAGATTTGACGGCGGTACGGCCCTTCCAGGAGGAATTCCCCTTGATCCCGAAGAAATTGTTATCAGCGCCGATATGCTTGCCCCAGCCGGTTTCCAAAGCGGCCTGACAGACAATAACCACAGGATTGAGCCCGAACTTGCGGGCCACCTTGCGAGCCAGAGGCATGAGCTTGGCCACGAAGTCCCGGGGACTGTCAAAGGACATATCGGAATCATAACGGCTGTCATCAACGCTGCCGTAGGCCTTAATCCGCTCCGGCGCCTTTCTGGGGCCCAGCTCCATATCCAGAATGCGATCTCTGGTCTCATTGCCGGCATTGCGGGTGTCAGTCATGCGGAGATGAGCCGGCAGCGGACTGGCGGAAAGCGGGGAAGCAGAAGAAGGAGCAATGCCAAAATTCCGGCGGTCAGGATGATCCGGGGCAGCGGCAGCAGATCCGGCGCTGCCGTCAATTTCCGCGATGATCCTTTTTCCGTCGTCCCCCATGCTCCGGGCAAACTGCTTAACCAGAAGCGTGGTCAGGGAGGACTTGCTGCCGGCATTGGCTTTGGCCACGCCGGTAATAATCTGCTCATCCAGCATTGACTGAAAAAGCCCCCCGTCAGAGGTTTTAAGGGGACTGTCAGGACATATTTCGTCATTAGCTTCCCGCATGCCCTTGAACCAAAACTGATTCAAAAGCGACTCAAACTGTTCTGCAGCCGTGTACAGAGCCTGCTTCCGGGCTTCGTAGGAATCCTCGCGGCCCATGTCGCGGAGACGGTTAAGACTGTGAACATCCTGAACCAGCCCCAGATTACGGGCATCTGATTTAATATCCATATTGCCTCCGCCAAAAACAAATATCAGACACAGCTGAAATATCTGTAAGAAGGGAAGCAAACATCATGCCAAAGCATGATAATGGTCATCTGAAAAACTCGGAATAACAACAGGAAACAGCGTCGAAAAAGGAAGAAAACTGATAAAGCGATAAAATGAGAAATCAGAAACGAAAAAAGCCTTCACAATCGAAGGCTTTCTCCATGATAAATGCCCGGTAATTACCTACTCTCACATAGCGAATGCTACACTACCATCGGCGTTACTGCTTTTCACTTCTGTGTTCGGAATGGGGACAGGTGGTACAACAGCACTATGGTCACCGGGCGAACCCTGCTTTACATAAAATAAAATCATATGCCTGACGATGACCTGCTCTCACATAGCGAATGCTACACTACCATCGGCACTGATCCGTTTCACTTCTGTGTTCGGAATGGGA
>NZ_JBGVBR010000227.1:0-2484 GCF_045225735.1 Succinimonas sp.
TCATCATAGCGCTTGGTATCCTGTGCCTTGCGATCAGGTAATGCCATAAGCGCGGGGACAGCGCAATTTTCAGAAACCTGTTCCGGCAAAACAGGAGCGCCGATTAGCGGCAAAAAACGCCAGAGACGCCATGATCCCGAATAGCCAGATCCGGGATCTGAGCCGGACTTCCGGAAATGAAAGATCTGGCATAATTACAATGAAGCAAATCTTAACGGAGAACCATTATGAATCCCGACAAAAAGTACATCCTTCTTGCGGTATCCGGAGAAACACCGCAAATCATTACCGAAACCTTCTTCAAGCTTAAGGAAACCGGATACGACATTCAGGAAATCCACGTCATCACCACCGTCCGCGGCAAAAACAACCTGATGGGGCTTTTGTCAGACAACCCCGACGAAAATGTCTTTTTAAAAATGTGCCGGGAATACGACTGGGAACCTCTGACTGTGAAAGAGCAGAACATTCATGTGTTTTCAGATCAGAAAGGCGGCTTTCTGGAAGACATTCGGACGGACGAGGAAGAGCGGTGCGCGGCGGACTTTATTTTCAAGACCACCCGGGATCTCATGGAGCTCCCCTGCGGCGAGGATGACGGCGAAGGCTATGCCATCGTGGCGTCCATTGCCGGCGGCAGAAAGACCATGAGCTATCTTATGGGTTCCACCATGTCCATTCTGGGCCGCGATGACGATGAGCTTACTCATGTTCTGGTGGATCCTCGTTACGAAAGGCTGGACAGATCCTCTCCCAAATTCTTCTACCCCACCCGGGAATCCCGGCCCCTCCTAAATGCGGATCGGGAAGAAATCGATGCCCGGGATGCCAAAATTGATCTTTCGTTTATCCCCTTCATCAAGCTGGGACACATCCTGAAGGATTCCGAAAAAGGAAAGCAGCTGATAGCAAACAGTGCCGAAACCGCTTATTCCGATGCGGTTTCCGCCATCAATTACGAACTTTCTGTAAACCCCGATGACATCCATCTCTGGGTAGATTACCGGAAGCTTAATCTCAGTGTTCGCAATACCAGAACGGGGGAGCATTTTGATATTCAGCTTGATGCTCTGGAAATAGCGTTCTACAGAATGCTGCTGGAAAATCTGAAAAACCCCGGCAGCGTGACAAAGCCTTCCCAAAAAAACTCGATTCAGGAGCTGTTCCGCTACTGGCTCAGGCTGTACTCCTTCACGCCCCTGCCACGGGAGGCAGAAATCACCAGAAAGCTGGTTTCAGACATCAACGATATTATCTCCAAAATCCGCGCAAGAAAATGCCTGGCCGAGAGCGAAGATGGCATAAGAGACCCGCAAACCGCCTTCTTTGACGTTTATGAAACCGTAATAGAAATCTGGAAGAACTATGCCTCTGACCGGGACGAGCGCGGCATCAACACCTGCGGCATGGGCCAGGAATGCAATCTTAACGCCGATTCAAACAACGGAAAAACTCCCAAGAAGGATAATCTGCTAAGCTACATCGGCAATGAGACTGCTTTTAAAAAAGCGCACATCCGTAACTGGAAAACAATCCAGGACGACAAAGTAAACAGCAAGATAAAACAGTCCGGCTGTCCGGATGCCATTCAGGAGCTCCTCAAGATTAAATGCCGCACGATCCCCGGCACAGACATAAAGACCTTCTCCATAGCTCTGAAATGCGACCAGGTGGCCATGCCGGGCTATGATCCTCTGCCGTTTGCCGAGCTTGACGTGCCGGATGAGCTGCTGAAGCTGCGACATATTCTCAAATAACACTATCCCGGAAACCGGAGGCCGGTTGGACCGAAACCGGAATATGCTGTCAGGATGGCATTTCACCATGAAATGCCGTCTCCTGATAATCGAGCGCTTTTCTGGGCAGGCAGTTTTCCGGTGGGGCAGGGTCAGGAAGGAGATCAGGGGAAACGCTTTCAAAAACAGCAGCAGCAACTTTTTGAAAATTTTTCTTGCCAAACCCCGAATTCTTGCTACAATAGCCACGTTTTCAGACGCGGGGTGGAGCAGTCTGGTAGCTCGTCGGGCTCATAACCCGAAGGTCGTTGGTTCAAATCCGGCCCCCGCAACCAAGTTTCCTTTCAGAACTTCTTCTGTTTGTTTCCTTGTCTCTTCTCTAGTTCTCTCTTTATTTGTCAGTCATAGCTTTTGTGCTGCTGCAATTCCTCTGAACATGTTCACTGTCGTTTCCATGGCTCTTCTCAATCATCCCGGCATAATATACCAGGTCTGCTGCACGGCCAGACTGACTGTTTTCCAATTCCCAGCGAAAAGGCCCCACCGCCATTTACACACAGAAGTTCAGCAGGCATTGCTGCCTGCCGCTTCAGGAGAAGCATAAAAATGACGAGCATCTGAAAAAAGGATAGCGAGCTGAAGAGCTGAAAGCACAGGAAAAAAAACCGGCACCAAAGGGCACCGGCAAAAGTCTTTCAATATGAAAGAACACGGGATTAACTGATTACGTTCATTTGACAGCAATTTG
>NZ_JBGVBR010000228.1:0-2608 GCF_045225735.1 Succinimonas sp.
ATTCCACAATGCCGATTTCGAAGCCAAGAAGAGAGTTTACGAGGACTGCCGGAAGAGAGGCGTTAACAATGCCCGGGAGCTTCTGAACTCCCTCAAGGAGCTGGGCGGTCATCCGTCATCCAATTACGCCTTCTTAAGCAAGGCTGCTCAGGAGGCCACGGATCCCGCCGAGAAGGAACTCCTTCAGAACGCCGCAGAAGAACTGTTCCGGGAAAGCTCCCGGGAGATTCTGGCCTCCCTCAATTCCGTGGATGTGGCCAAGAGCTCCGATCTGGGCGATGGGGTCTATCTCTCCGAGGCCTACAGCGAGCTCTCCGGCAACGGCGATGATCCTCTGAAGATGCTGGACTTCATTGCCGGCAAGTTCGGCGATGACCGCATCAATGAGGGCGTGGATTTCATGCTGAAGTCTCTGGGCGCCGACATTTCCAGCCCGCTTTCCTCCCAGGAGCCGGTAGTGCTGGAGTTTGTGGGCCGCAATCTCAGCGTGGTGAGAAGCCTTAACAGCGCCACTCAGGTAATGAACAGATTCACCTCCAGATTGGGCGATGTGCACGGCATCAAGACCGAGGTCAGTCCCGCCAAGGTGCTTACCGGACTTCTCAATCTGTCCAAACAGCGTTACATCAATCCTGAGAGCATTCGTGACCTCTATGGTGATGTTGCAAAGCAGAATCCGGAAGTTGAGGTACTTCTGGCTCAGGATCTGTTAAACTCAGTCCGTAATCTCAGCACTGATTTGTTTGACAAGGATGACGCCAGACTGCGTATCATTCAGTCCATGGAGCAGCTGATTGACGGTCTTGTGGACGCCGAGGACGCCTGGCTCGAAAACGGAGGTAATTAAGAGTGATTCAGGAGGGAGTGAAGGATTTTGCTGCCAGAATCGGAGTGGATATTGAGGAGTTTGACCGCGATCATCCGCTCTGTTTCCGGGTTGACGGGACACTGGATTTCTGTCTGGAGTATCGGGTTAACGAGGAACTCATTAACGAAGACGGCACGGTGAAGATAGTTCCGCCCCTGATTCTGTCCCTGCGTTTTCCGGTGCCGCAGTATGATCACGGCCTGATGCAGAAGTTTCTCTCCCATTCCTCCGTGGAACAGCTGAGCTCGATAAATTTCACGCTGGGCTATTCCGGCGAACAGGCTCTGATGATGACCGACATTCCGGTGAACGCCAGAGCCGCAGACATTGAGAATGCCATCATTATGCTGAAGCGGCAATATGAGGAGATTATGACAAATGAGTAACGAAATCTTTAACAGTACTCTGGGACTGGACTCGCCCCTGGCGCCCCAGTTTGATGTCCATCTTCCCGAAGCTCAGGAGCTGGTGCACAATCTGCAGCAGGATGTCAGGGTTCAGGATCTTTATGCCGGAAACTCCTTCCATGACAAGATTGCCGGCGCTTTTGCCTTTTCTCTTAAGAACGTGGATCTCCTGCAGCCTAACAAAATTGAGCGGGAGCTTGAAAATATAGTGCAAAAGCTCAGCAATATCCATGATAATAACATAGAGGATTTTTTGAATGCCGATGTAAAGCCGCTCCTCAATAATGCGGATCTTTTGCGGGTTTATACCAGCATGATGCTGAATTAGGCCGCGCCGGCAGCGAGGAGCCGCCGCATGCGGGTTTTAGTAATGGCTGAAGATGCGGCCGAGTTGATTGTTTCATGAAAGAAAGCGTTTTAAGTCTCAGGGATATCGAAACTCTGAAGACGCTGGCTGATTTCTATTACCGGGTAAATCTCTTTGAGAGTTCCATGCGAACCCTCAAGGTGATGCTGACCTTTAATCCTGGGGACGTCTGGGCCCGGGGCATGCTGGCCAGATGTCATGACCGGATGCGATCCTACCGCGAGGTGATTGCTCTCACCGATGACATGTCATTTTTTAAATCCGATGAATCGATTATGCGGGCCATGATGCTTTTAAGGGCCCGGGCTCTGCTTAAGGAGGGCCGCGGAGAAGAATCCCGGGTTCTCATTCTGGAGCTGACAGCTGACGGCAAGGGATTAGTGTGAGTCTTTTTGATCTGGCGCAGTCGGCTTCCGCCGGTATTACCAGGCGGGCTGACTTTATTCTTGTGGGACTGGTGGTTGCGGTTATCGTGCTCATGATAATTCCGCTGCCCACTCCTCTGGTGGACCTTCTGATTTCCATTAATCTGGGGGCTTCCTTTATCATTCTGATGATGACCATGTACGTGCCCAACGTGCTGGCGTTTTCATCATTTCCAACGCTGCTTCTGTTTACCACCCTGTTCCGGGTGGGCCTGAACATTTCCACCACCCGTCTGATCCTGCTGCAGGCCGATGCCGGCGAAATCATCTATACCTTCGGCGATTTTGCGGTAGGCGGCAACTTCATTGTGGGCGCGGTGGTGTTCATTATCATTTCCATTGTGCAGTTCCTGGTTATCGCCAAGGGCGCGGAGCGCGTGTCCGAGGTAGGCGCCCGCTTCTCTCTGGACGCCATGCCCGGCAAGCAGATGTCCATTGACGCCGACCTCCGGGCCGGAGCCATTTCCTCGGAGGAGGCGCAGATCCGCCGCGGCCGGGTGGCCAAGGAAAGCCAGATGTACGGAGCCATGGACGGCGCGAT
>NZ_JBGVBR010000229.1:0-7232 GCF_045225735.1 Succinimonas sp.
GCCGGCCAGCTCATTAAAACGGGGATCGGAGCTTAACTGTTCGGAGACAAATCCCGAGACTGTATTATCCATGTTTATCGGCACCACGCCGGTTACAAATATTCTGTCAATGAGATGATCCTGATTTCCGGATCTGAGGGTGTTAAAAAATCCCGCAAGCATTTGTCTTGCTTCGGCAGCCAGCTGAAAATCACCGAAAGCCCTGCTCAATAGGTCTATGCCGTTACTGAAATTATCATATTCGTCAACGATGACCATGAGTTTGTCTGAGGGAACAAAACCTCTTATCCGGAGAAAAAAATCTAACATTATCAAGGAAGGATCCGGAAATCTGGAGATATTTTCGTAGTATGCAGTTATCTCAGAAGGTCGTAATTCATCTCTGCTTTCTGATACGCTATTTGGAAGAAAGCCCCGGACAGATTTCGGGTACCTTGCAATAAAATCGGAGATACCAAAAAGAACCCTTTTGATAAAAGTCCTTGTCATACTGTCGCTGTTATGTGTGTCTGCTCCGGATAGATCAAATTGCAGCACGTAATAGGAGTTTTTCCGGGGTGTGGGATGAGAAGCTATATATTTGCCTTTAAAGAGCCTGTCAGCTTCCTCCTTCTGGGCAATATCATAGTAATATCTGAGAAGTTCTGTGAACATGGTTTTGCCGAACCGCCGGGGTCTGAGAAACATGGATACAGTGGTACCGCTGTTTTCATAAACCTCAAGAAAACGGGTCTTATCTACGAAAGCGCAGTTATTCTCAATAATGTTCTTAAAGACCGTCATTCCAATCGGGATTTTTTTGGGCATTACAAAAACCTTTTTGTCCTTGCTGTGGTAAAACCGCAGGCTTTTATTTTCATCTCAGTTTTTCGGGTGACAAGCATGATATCTGAAATAACAAGGTTTGCCTGGTAACAGCCGGAGTCCGGCGGCTTCTCTTGTCATTCTGCTATGTAATGGGGAATGCGCTGAAAATGACGGTGCAGGGCAGACATTTTCCCGGTTAACTTAAGAATCTTTTCCTGTACCAGCTGCCATAATTGAGTTTTTCAGTATCACAACTAATTTATCTCCCCGTACATTTTTATGATAATGATGAATGCGGAGAATAGCAACAATCCCGATGCTATTTTAGTGACGAATGATTAGGTTTACGGGCCGCAAAACTATCCTGCGGCGGGATTTTGCAGATCCGGGCGGATACCCCCGGCTTTTTCAGGCAGTGCAGGAGAGACTGAGAGCAAGAGGAGGCGCGTCAGGGTTATGCAGCCTTATCCTCAGTGCTGCTGTCATCGGCAGCAGCGGCATATATCTGGTACCCCAGAATACCCAGAGTTACCAGATAATGACTGAGAAAAAAAGTTCCTGCAATAAACAGAAAGCCCCAGTTAAAAATGTTAACTGCCAGAAGTCCCATGCTCCCGAAAATATGCGGGCCCGCAATAACTGCGGAAGCTATGACAAAGTAAAAGAATGCCATCTCCATGAACCAGTTTACCAGCATTACCATCAGGGGGATGACGTTCTCCTTCAGGAGCGAAATGGCGCGAATACAGGATACGGAAATGCCGTTTTTTTCCTGCAGTGCCTGAAAGTTTGCCGTAAAGAGCACCAGGCCCCATATGGCGCTGAAGAATATGGCGCCGATAACGCAGTATACTGCTGAAAAGTTCCGGGCTCCCGGTTCGCCGAAGTTCTGCATAAGGTTAATGATGCTGCCAAAGATGAGAAGCAGAGGCGGCAGGATCATGAGAGCAAAGATCCATACCCGGAGCTTCAGTCTGGCATATACCCAGATATTAAGTTCCTGCCAGCCGGAGGAGCTCCCGTGAATTGCGGATACGGTTTTTGCCATGACCAGTCCCAAAGCCATGGGGATCAGAAAAAACGCCAGAAAGGGAATGGCTGAGGAAAGCAGACAGACAAGACCGGACAAAATGGCGACAATGAGCATTCCCGGAACATTGAACATCATGGCCAGAGCCTGAAAGGGACTCATAAATGCGCTCATGGGTGAAATTCTGCGGGGTTCCGCCAGATTATCGATAAAGTACTGCATAAAACACTCCT
This sequence comes from Succinimonas sp., assembly GCF_045225735.1. NCBI lineage: Bacteria > Pseudomonadati > Pseudomonadota > Gammaproteobacteria > Aeromonadales > Succinivibrionaceae > Succinimonas > Succinimonas sp. The sequence goes on from NZ_JBGVBR010000229.1 coordinate 2,071, forward strand.
GCCTTAACCGGGAGATAATTATACCTTCTTTGCGGGGTGGCTGCTGATGTGGCGGCGGGAAACCGGGAAAAGAGCCCGAAAGGGCTGAGGGGAGGGCTGAGAATTACAGGGAAGAGCAGAGAGTCAGAGAAAGACAGGAGCCTGAGAAAATATCCAGTTCTGAGGGGGCTCTTCATCATAATTCCCGGAAAGCCGAACTTCTTCCGGAGACATTATCAGATTCTCTGCGGGGACTCCAGCGCGCTTCGGTACATGGTCTCATACTCTGAAGCGGATTTCTCCCAGCTGTAGCGGATTTTCATGGCATTCTTTCTGATGCGCTGAAACTCTCCCTTGTCCTGCAGATAGAAGATAAGCACCCGGCGGAGACAGTTAAGAAGCTCGTAAGGCGCAGGCTCCGTGAAGACAAACCCCGTGGCGTTGTCCGAATCGTCATCGTAGCAGATAACCGTATCCTTAAGACCGCCCACGGCTCTCACTATGGGGAGAGTGCCATATGCCAGACTGTACATCTGATTGAGTCCGCAGGGTTCAAAAAGCGAGGGCATGATAAAAAAGTCCGCTCCGGCTTCTACCAGATGGGCCAGATGATTGTCATAAACGCTTTTGAACACAAATCGCTGGGGAAATTCCCGGGTGTAGGGCGTCAGACCCTGCTCCAGCGACGGATCTCCGGTGCCTACCAGAATAAACTGGATTTCATGCTCCAGAAAACTTTTCAGGATGGGAAGGAGGAGGTTCACCCCTTTTTGTTCCGTGAGTCTGCAGACCATGCCAAACACCGGCACATCCTTTACCGGAAGATTGGTGGTTTCCTGCAGGAGGTATTTGCAGAGCTTTTTGTTGTGGATTTCATTTTCTGAAAAGCGGAACGGGATCTCCCGGTCGTTTACGGGATCCCAGTCAGTATAGTCGCAGCCGTTTACAATGCCGCAAAGATCCGAGATGCGGTCGATGAAATTCTGCGCCATGCCGTGGCCGCCCAGAAAGGTGGTGAGCTCCTCCGCATAGCTGGGACTCACGGCATTAATCTTATTGGCATAGAAGACCCCGCATTTCAGGTAGTTGATGTTGCCATAGCCGTGCTCAATGCTGTCATTGTGGATATGCGAAAGCTCCGGGATCATCCAGAGCTGGCTGCGGTCGTAGATGCCCTGGAAGGAGCCGTTATGCACCGTGAGCACCGTTCTGGTGTTTCTGAAGAATTCGTTATTCTGGTATTTTACAGAGAGAATAAGAGGGGTGAGGGAGGTATGCCAGTCGTTGCAGTGAATGATGTCGGGACAGAAGTTCAGGGCCAGCACGGCTTCCAGACACGCCGCTGAAAAGAACGCAAACCTTTCTCCGTTGTCCTGATAGGCGGTGTTGTTCTCGCCGTAAAGGTTGTTGCGGTTGAAATAATACTCGTAGTCAACCAGCCAGACCTTGATGCCCTCGATGCTGCTTTCGCGGATTTTATAGCTGATGCCCTGCGACTGTCCGCTCTGCATTTCCAGCTCCGCCACCACGGGGAAATACCGCCAGCCGCTTATTTTGCCGTAACAGGGCATCATTATTACAATATCGTGGCCTTTTGACTTCAATGCCATGGGCAGGGCTTTGGCCACATCGGCGAGTCCGCCGGTTTTGGCATAAGGCACAACTTCTGAGGAAAGAAATAATATTTTCATACTTCGTATTCTTAGAAGCCGATTTTGGCCCCTTTGGGAACTGCAACAATACCGCCGTCAGATACGGAAAAGAAATTCCGGTCGCGCTCGAAATCCTCCCCGATGACGTATCCCGGGGCAATTACCACATGCTTGTCAATGATGGCCCGGCGAATCCGGCACCCGGCGCCGATCTTCACATCGCCCAGAATGACGCATTCGGAGATTTCCGCTCCCTCGTCAATGATGGAATTGAAGCCCACGATGCTGCGTTCCACGAGGCCGCCGGTAATGTTGCTGCCGGCGGATATCAGAGACTGGGAGATGCGGCACTTGAAATCCGGGGTGTCGCGGAAGGTTGCCGGGGGCAGCGGCGGGTAGTGGGTATGAAGAGGCCAGGAGGGATTGTAAAGATTGAATTTCGGAGTGTCTGACACCAGATCCATATTTGCTTCCCAGTAGGCATCCAATGTGCCCACATCCCGCCAGTAGCCGGTGGAAGTTTCATTGGCGATGGCGTTGGTCAGAAAATCATAGACGTAAACCGGCACCCGGGGGAACATGTCGGGGATGATATCCCGGCCGAAGTCATGGGAGGAGGTAAAGTTTTCCGCATCCATGGCCAGTTCCCGGTACAGGGTTTCCGCCTCAAAAACGTAGTTGCCCATGGAAACCAGGGCATGATCCGGATCTCCGGGGATGCATTTGGGGGTTCGGGGCTTTTCCTCAAAGCCTATCATTTTGCCGGTGGGATCCACCTCGATGACGCCGAAGGATCGGGCCGCCTTAATGGGAACTCTGATTGCTGAAACCGTAAGCTCGGCATGCTTCTCCCGGTGAAAGGCCAGCATCTGTCTGATGTCCATCTTGTATACGTGGTCGCTGCCGAAGATGCACACCTGATCCGGAGAACTGTTTTCAATAAAGCTGAGGTTCTGATAAATGGCATCCGCAGTGCCGTCGTACCAGCGCTTGCCCATGCGCATCTGGGCCGGCACCGGATCAATGAAGCAGCCGGGAATGCCGTTGACTGTCCAGCCCTTCTTCATGTGCATGTAAAGGGACTGACTTTTGAATTGGGTCAGGACGAATATTCTGATAATGTCGGAGTTGACGAAATTATTAAGCACGAAATCTATCAGCCGGTAGCTGCCGCCGAAAGGAACCGCCGGTTTGCTTCTGGTTACCGTAAGCGGCTGCAGTCTTGTGCCCTCGCCGCCAGCCAGAACCATTGCCAGTACTCCCGCCATGATCTGTCTCCCTGAAACTTCGCATACTACTGATTATATATTATCAGAGATTTCATTTAGTGAAACCATACAGGATTTTGTACTGAGAATTGCGGTATTTAACACCGCTTTTCCAGAATGCCTGAGACAGATGGTTTTCATAAGGCAGAAATGCATTGGCCACCATGAAAAAGGATCCTCCGGAAGCAAGATGGGAAGGGCAGTCCCGGATAAGCTTAAGCACCGGCCCGAATACCTGCTTCTTTCCCACATGAAAGGGCGGGTTGGAAATAATGAGGTCGTAACGGTCTGTTTCATCGAGCATGTCGGAGGGCAAGACCCGGATATCCGCATTGTTAAGCCGGGCGGTTTCCCGGGCCGCTTTAAGGGCAAAGGCGCTGACATCCACGGCGGTAACCCGGGTGTCCGGGAGGAGCTTTTTCAGGAAAACCGCGATAATGCCGGAGCCGGTGCCGGCATCAAGCACGGTTTTCACATGGGAGAGATCCAGATCCGCTATGCTTTCCAGCAGGAAACGGGTGCCCTGATCCATCCTGTCCATGCTGAAAACCCCCGGAATCATGGCTACGCTAAGGCTGATATCCCGGATTACGGCGTTATAGCATTCCGTATGGGGAGCCGGGGCGGGGGTAACCTCTGACGGGGCTGCGGCAGGGGCTGCTTCCGTTGTTTGAGCCGGGGATTTTTTAACAAGCATGCGGAAAAGCGTGCACTTTCTCCCGTAGTCGTACTTTTCTGCGGGGCCGGTGTTTTTAAGAATGGTCTCCATGCCCCGGACGCCTTCATCGTTGCCGCCGATGACAAATACCTCAGATCCTTCCGGAAGAAGCCTTCTCACGCTTTCGAGATAGAAGATGTTTTCCTTTTTGTTTTTGCTCATGTAGATAAGAGCGGAAGAGGGCGCAAATGATACTGCGGGTTCTGCGCCGAACATAACGGTCTTATTTCCTTCCTGCCAGGACAAAAAGCCTGCGGAAGAAGGAGATGAATCAGACGAGGAAGCTGCGGATATAGGGGCCGGAGAAGATGCATCAGGAGAAGAAGCAGCGGATGAAAATAACGGAGCAAAGCTAAGGAACTGAACGTAGTCGGTACACCAGACCAGAAGATTTTCTGCAGTTCCGGCCAGGGAGATGATTTCATTATCCGGAAAAAATCCCGTTACCAGAATGCTTCTCCCTTCAAAAATTTCCGGATGACGGGAAAGAAGTTCGCTTTTAAGAGACATTAGTCCTCCAGAAGATCGGCAAGAGTACAGTAATCCTTCAGGGAGAGGTTTTCCGCGCGGGCGGTGAGGGAAATTCCCGCATTCTCCAGCTTTTCATCAGTGAACAGGGAGGAAAGACTGTTGTGCACAGTCTTGCGGCGCTGGTTGAAGGCCACGGCCAGCACCTTTTCCAAGGCCGGAATGCTCCGGACATTAAAGGGTCTTTCCTTATGAGGCACCAGACGAGCCACGGCGCTTATTACCTTCGGAGCTGGGCGGAAGGCGGAGGGCTTAACCTCCATGATGGGAATCACCTTGCAGTAGAACTGGGTGATTACGCTGAGCCGGCCGTAATCCTTGGAATTCGGAGCGGCGGCAAGTCGTTCCACCACCTCCTTCTGGAGCATGAAGTGCATGTCGCTAATCACCTCGCACTGAGAAAAGAGATGAATAAGGAGCGGGGTGGAAATGTTGTAGGGCAGGTTTCCGAATACCCGAACCGGATGCTCTTTGGTGGCAATGCTCCGGAAATCGAATTTCAGGGCATCGGTTTCGATGATGTTGAGTTTTTCGCTGAGAAAGGGGGTATGACGGAGTCTGTCCGCCAGATCCCGGTCGAGCTCAATGCAGTTTAAGAGGTCTACTTTTTCGGCCACAGGTTCGGTAAGAGCCCCGAGTCCGGGGCCGATTTCCAGAATAAAGTCGTCCTTCTTGGGATTTATGGCATTGACAATATTGGCGATTACCCGGGAATCCTGTAAAAAGTTCTGGCCGAAGCGTTTTCTGGCTACATGACCAAAGGTAACTCTGTCATTCATTAAGATAATATCCTCCAGGGGGCAGGTTGGTATTCTGTTATTTTTGCGGATTTGAGGGATTGCGTGACAGCAGACCGCGTTAAATCATGAGGTTCCAGAGCGGTTTTTCTTCCCTCTTTGTACATTCTCTCGTCTTTTTTGCCGGCTATCACTTTACGGTAATGTACTTCTGAAGACGGCTGTTTGGTTTCTCAGGAACTGTCATAGCTGTCTCTTATAAACATATCCGAGCCCACGA
>NZ_JBGVBR010000230.1:0-3538 GCF_045225735.1 Succinimonas sp.
TTCCAGCTCAAGGCCCGGCAGAACGCTTTCGGAAACGGGAGCGGGATCGTCCTGACTGCTGACGGGCGCGCTCACCGTCCGGGCTCCGACCTCTGTCCCGAAGAATTCCCGGAGGGCGTTACTTTCCGAAGCTGCAAGCTCTCTTTTCAGAAGCTCGCCGGATTTGGTGATGACGGCGCCCAGAGATTTCAGGGTCTGTTCCAGCTTGACGGTGTCGACATCGACCTCGGCCTTTACCGTAATGCTGCTGCCGTTTTTATCCTCCTTAAGAAGCCGGTAGGAGGAGGTGAAATCCTGCGGGCGGGCGATAATAATCTTCCGCACCTCGCTGCTGTGCGCCGTTAAAAAATCCCGGGAAGTCATATTGTTCATCAGAGAGCGGGTGGCGTTAAGTCTCGCATTGACCTCGCAGGTGGCGGCATCCTTGCCCCGGGCCTCCACCACCATGACCTCGGCCTGAGCCGCCGTCATGAAAGATCCCATAGCCAGCGCGGCCGCAAGAGCCTTAAGGTGAAAAACGCCCCTCTGAGCCGGCTTAAAATTCCTGCTGCTCATCACTGCTCCTCCTTCTTTTCCGAAAGCATTTCCCGGTAAGCGCCCAGCTGCTTTTCATTGCGGGGGTCTCCGGCGAAACGGCTCATCTCAAAATAGTCCAGCGCGGCGCGGCCGGCCCGATCCCGCGCCGTAACAGCCGCGCCGGCATTGATAAGACTTCTGAAAGTCGATGTATCCGGTTGGGTCAGCGCTATGGCCATAAGAGCGGTGCGGCCCTCTTTGTCGGCGGCGCCGGCATCGGCTCCGGCCCTGACAAGGGAGCTCACGGCGCCGCCGTTCCCGGTTAACGCCGCAGCGATAAGAGGGGTAAGTCCGGTTTGCGCTTCCACTTCGTTTATGTCAGCTCCGGCCTCCTTTAGCTTTTGGATTTCGCTTCTGGTAAGCTTGGCGAGACCGGCGTAAAACATGAGGCCGACCCCGTCAGGAGTTTTGGACTGGACTTTGGCGCCCTTTTCCAGAAAAAGCTCGATAACTCCCGGATTGAATCTGTTCCGCGCCCCCGCCATAATGGCTGCGGTCAGCGGATTTACGCCTCTTTTATTGACGGCATTGACGTCCGCTCCGGCCTCCGCAAGCTTCCGGGCGCAGTATATCCGGTTATCGCTGTTTCCGCCGATGTACTCGAAGACCGCCAGAAGCGCGGTATTTCCCAGATCGTCCCTGATTTCGATATCAGGAGCGAATTCCATCACCCGGTCAAATACTGTTCCGGAAATATTGCGGTGAAACATGAAGTTCAAAAATGGCTCGCCCTTTTTGTTTCTGGTGTTGGGACTGGCGCCATTGGCCACCAGGAATTTCATAAAATCGGTACGGTAATCAAACCTGCCGTCCTTCAGCGCCGCTTCCTGAATCAGCGGGAGCCCCCGGGAGGAAAGCTCGTTGAAATCAGCGCCGTATTTTTTAAAAAGCCCCAGAATCTCCTCATCCTTGCCGTATTCCAGGCCGTAGACTCTTTTTGCCGCCAGCATCAGCGGGCTTTCTCCCAGCCGCCCTTTGGCCTTTACTCCCCGGGCATCAGCGCCGTGCCGCATTACCGCGGTGAATACCGTGTTGTCCTTATCGTTGGACAGGGCCTCGATGAGAAGGGTATCGCCATTGGGAGACTTCCGGGACAGATCGTAGCTTCCGGCATTGATAAAGGGTTCCGCCGCCGGGAGCTTTTTGGTTCCGAAGGCCGTCATGCGGGCAGAGGCCGCTCCCGCAAACTGATAGTCGGCATCGAACCCCCGGGCCAGAAAAAGAGAAAAGAGCTCCGGATTATTGGAACGGGACACCAGCTTGGCAAAAAGGCTTTCGTCTGCGCAATCCTGCGGCAAAGGAGTTCCCGCATTGAGAGAAGCTATAATCCGCTGTTCCGTGCCGGCGTCAATTACGGAAGCAGACAGGCAGACCGCATCCCGGAATTCGTCCGGGGTGAAAGGCTTTGGTTCATCAGCTCCGGCGGCCGAAATCAGAAAAAGAAAAACTGCGGCGCCCAGCGCGGCCGGCGATTTGTCATGAAAAACGGGCATCGGATCTGCACTCCTCTCCTTTGAACACCGGGAATAAAGGGCGGCCGGAAAAGCGCGGCCGAACAGAAATAACGGGAACCGGGAAATGCCGGGACAGCCTGGCTGAAACCCCCCGGGTAAAAAACATCTCCCATCTTACTTGATTATGACATATGGAGCTTTTGGTACGGTGATCCCGGTCTCTCTTTCCGGAAAAGGTCTGTTATCCGCCGGCCCTGAAGGACAGAGCGGGGATTTTTTCAGAAAACAGCTATGCCGTTCGGAAAAGACGCCGAAATCAGGCGCCGTTTTAAAAGCCGATTTCCATATCAAAAGACAGATCGGTCGCCTGATCTGCTTTTTCCTGAAGCTTATCAGTTATGTTATCAACAGAGGTAAAATATCCCGTACCCAGTTCATTCTTTCCTACGCTGTACAGACTGGTTGTCAGGCTCGTTATTTCTATCCCGCCTAAACTTTTCAGCATCTTTTTCACGGCATCCTGACTGTTAAACAGTGTTTTAACAATCACGCTGGCAAAGGTTGCCGGCGGCTTGACAGGGCTCCCGAGGTTGTCATAGGCCTGGGTTTGAAAAAAATTCATTTCACTGTAAACAGTGTTAGCAAAGTTTATTGCAAATGATCTCAGCACCCTTGGCATTCGGCTTCATCCTCTTTCTCTTTGGCTCTGTTATACTTGTCAGTCAAATCGTTAACCATTGTCCTTCTGTTTTCCGCAGACTCATGATCCGGAGGCAGAATATCAATAAGATACTTTTGGAAAAGCTCTGTGACTTCTTTAAGAGGATCGTGGGCAGTGTTAATCGTGGGCTGTGTTAATTCTGTTCAGGACTTTCTCAAAATATTGTCCGCCGGGGTTGTAATCGCTCCTGTTTAAATATTTGGCGTTTAATTCGATAAGATACTGGGGCATGCCATTTTCAAGGAAGAAGTTTTTTATATGAGCCTTGTCTTTGTCAGCCAAATCAGCATCGTCATCAAAATAATGCTCGTCTACATGTACTATTTTTCTCCCCTCGGCGCTCCTGAAGTAATCAGTGAATTTACCCATCACATCCAATTCATCACGCACAGGAGGTTCTTTATTTCCGGAGATATCCCCGTTTTGCACCGTGTCCACCAGAAGCTTTCCCAGCATAATGGTATTGTTCATTTCATCTATGGTATTCTGGAGACGGTTCATGGACTGCACAAAGCAGTAGATCTGCGGGGGAACCTCCATACCGAGTTTCTGAAGTTCGCTTAGCGGTAGTTTCGACTCATTTTGAGCGGAGTCCCCAAGTGTAAAGGTTTGACGGAATTTTCTGTGCACACAACCACAAAACCATTTATATTCAATGCTTCGATATTGATACACGCCAGATAATCCTTTATAATTAAGGATACAGAGGTTGTGTGCACATGAGCTATTTAGCAAAAACTACTTCCAAGGGCCATGATTACTACAAGATCATGGAAAGCTACCGTGA
>NZ_JBGVBR010000231.1:0-3661 GCF_045225735.1 Succinimonas sp.
CATAGGAAATAACAAACACCTCCGCTTATACTGTTTTGAGGGAAACAATCCTTTGCATTTGTGTAATCTGTTAAGTGGGTAATATGACTGTCCTCCATCATTGATTGACGAAAGGCATCAAGCCCCAATCCTCCGGCAAACCATCGGGAAGGAATTATCATGCAAAGAAAGCGGGGATTCAGCTTTTTTGCTTGTTCAACAAACAAGTTGTAAATTGGTTTTGCTTGCCTGCTAACATTTGTTGTTTCTCCTGATACAGTATTCATCTGATATGGTGGGTTTCCGATGATAACATCAAACTTCATGTCAAAAAGCTCTTCCGGTTTGTTCAAATGAATAAGCTCGTAGGCATGAGACTCTAAACCACTCTCTCTGTCGTAGACATCCTTTGATGCCCCGCAAAAAATACATCTGCCGTTCTTCCATATATGTCGGGTATTGGAAAAACGTATATTTCCTTCGGGGGAATCAAAATGAACTACTGAATATTCAGAATCCGCGTCCTTTGAACAATAAAGGCTGCGGCGTGAAATGAGAGAGGTCAGAGTTGTTATTGCAATGCCAAAGAGCTGATTTTTAAAGATATGATTAAGGCGTTCCTGAAGATCCGGAAAAACTGGTTCCAGCCCCTTAATCAGCCGTTTTGCGATTTCCCGCAAAAACACCCCGCTCTTGCAGCAGGGATCAAGAAATTTGGTGTCCGGACTCTGAAAGAGCTCCTGCGGCAGCAGATCCAGCATCGCATTAGCGATATCAGGCGGCGTAAAAACCTCATCGCTGGACAGATTGGCCAAGCAGCAAAGGACATCCGGGTTGTAGCTTTTCGAAAACGAGGAGCTATCTGTCATAGGAATTGTCCCTCCGGTAATCAAAGACATACTGTTTCAGAAGAATTGGCTCGCACGCGCCGCCATCTAAACCGCCGGAAAACAAATCTATTTCTCCGGTCTTTTTGAAATTGTCTGAGCCGGAACCTGCAGCAAGAAGCTCAGCGAAGGAGTAATCCTTGCGCTGAATCCGGAAATCATTGAATGGAAAGGTCCATTCCGAGAACACCACTGGCCTTGCGGTATCCTTCTGATGCTCCTCAACGCACATCAAAGTCAGGGCATTCCCGCAGACAATGTTTTTGCTGAGAATGAAACGGACGGTATTTCTGCAGGCCTCATTGGCCTCAGATCCTAATACCTCGTCATACTCGCGGCTCCAGATTTCATACAGCCGTTCCCGGGCTGCCAGAACGTTATCCATCAGGAGATCAACGCCATAAATGGAGGCAACGGAAATAAGGGAGTTCTTTTCAAAGGAAAAGGGATCGAGGAGCTTTGTCCGGGGAGAAACAGAGAGCTTTCTGGCAGCGGCAAGTTTCCGTTCCAGAATGGCGGCCATGAAGTTGCCGTCACCGCAGGCAGGCTCCAAAAAACGGCTGTCCACCCGCTCTGTCTCTTGTTTAACAAGATCCAGCATGGCATTCACTTCTCTCTCGCCGGTAAATACCTCGCCATGATCGGCTACCCGCTGCCGGGATTTAATTTGTCTGGCCATGGAAGCTTCTGATAAATTTCAACATACAGAAAAAACACAGCCGTGCAAGATGAAACAGCAACGTAAATACTCGCATTTGCACTTTTCGAGTACCGTAATTAAGTGCTTTGCAGATACATACGTATTATTTCTTTAAGCCGTGGTCAAACTAGTAGTCTGACAGTGTTGAATTTTCTCAAAAAAAAAAAAAAAAAATACATTGACGAATATCACGGAATGACTAAATGCTCATAAACATTAATGATAATTTTGAATCAGTTATCATCACTGCCAATTGCGGAGGCTCTTCACCTTCATCATTATCAGGAGAAACAAACAGGGTTTGAGATGCTGGCAGAAAACGGTTTGCGATATGCTTGAGAGCTCTTTTCACAAAAGGACTGCGGGGGATAAGCGAACTCGAGTGTTTTCTTCTTTGCAGGTTTGAGGCTGTTCGGATAACTGATCAAGCCTGAGAGCTTATAAGCTATCTTTCACCATTGCATAAGAAATTGGTTACTAACGCGACAAAACAAGCATCTTAGCATGATGAGAATCAGGGGAACAATAATAGAGATGAGCGGCTATGGTTAAACGGAACAGGACCGCAATGATGCTGAGCCCTGCTCCGGCGGCCTCGCTCTAAGCTGCCGCCCTCATTTAATCTCCGATATCCAGAGACACCAGATACCAGGTCTTCTTGCCATTGGCGGTATGGGGACGGATCACTGCCGAAACCTTGCTGGCGCTATCCTCGGATTTCTCCTCGTCATGGTATTCCAGGCCGGTAACTCTGATGGAACCATCCTTTTGCTTAACAGCGCTGGTAACCTCTATTTCGCTGTAATCCTGAGTGAAGGCATCCGTGCATACGGTGTGGCCGTCATAGATAACCTTCATAAAGTTATTCAGTTCGGACTTAAGATCCTTTTCGGAAAGATCGGCGTTCAAGTAGGTTTTGGCATTCCTGATAATACGCTCCGGCCCCACATGAGCGGCAGGGGTCTCTTTGTCACCGCAGCGATCGCGCATGGACACGATTTTGTCGTTATTGATATAGTCATGGCAGATGCCGAACCACATTATCTCGTTCTTAATGATATCCTCTCTGGTTCCCTTGACACTGCATTCGCTGAAATTGGAAAGAAAAACCCCCATTTTGGCAAGTTCCTTTTGCGAGAACCCGTCGCCGGCAGCAGCGGCAGTCCCCGGCAGCGCCGCAGAAACCGCTGCGATAAAACCCAATGCCGCAATGGCTGATTTGATGCTGAACTTCATAATATAATCATCTCCCGTAGTACCACATACCACACACAAAAAAAGACTTCCGTTCCCTGTTAGTTACTCTTCTCAAGAGCGGCGCTCCCTGCAATCATGCTGCTGCCGCCCTTCAGTGTCGCTGATCTGTTAGTTTTTTAGGCTTTCTCAGGCTTTTCCAGATGCGGCTTTTCCTGTTTCCGGCTTTTCCTTTCCGGCCTTTCCCCCGGTTCGGGCCTGCCTTTGCCGTCCGCCCCAAAAACTTAACCCCGGATTCCCGGAAGGCTCTTCAGAAGGCCTCAGGAATCCGGGGATCATCTGGTGATGTCAGGGATTTCTTAAAAATTGAACTCAAACTTGTAAATGGCGTCCACCGCCTGCTCCAGAGAACTCACCCCTTCAATATAGAACTTCGGGAACATTTCATATCTGACGCGGAATTCCGAAACCGCATTGTAAAGGCCATAGCCGTAGGCCACCTGCAGCTTCGGCATGATGTACGCCGAGAGCTCCACCGAGGTTTCATCGCCGTCTCCCCGGGAATCCAGAGACATGTCCTGAAGTCCCAGCCCTTCGCCCAGTTCGGTCACAAGCCCGGAGGTCTGCATCAGACCGGCGCCCAGAAGGAGCTGCGCTGTCATGTTGCCGTTGTTGGCAGAGCTGGCATCCAGCCCCTTGCCCCTGAGCAGGTAGGACAAAGCCTCGCTCTGGGCCAGCTGCGGCTTGGAGAATATTTTGATATTTGGCCGGGAGGCGGTGCCGGTAACCGAAATGCCCACGACAATGTTGTCATTATCCATGGAACGGGGATTACGGATGGCCCGGATATCCAGATTGGGCTCAGAGGGATCGCCCACAAAGGAAATGCGGCCCTTTTCAA
>NZ_JBGVBR010000232.1:0-2492 GCF_045225735.1 Succinimonas sp.
CCGAACGCCCCTCTGATCCGAAAATGCCAAACCCGGCAAGAAAAAACACCGCCGGCAGCGCAACCGCCCCCAGAAGATAATTCTTAAGAGATCTGTACATTGGTGATTTTATGAGAGCGGGCTCCTGAGCATCCTGCCGGAAGTAAACCCGGTGACAGTGATCACAGCGGACGAACACCGCCTTGGGAAACTTCTCGAAAAACGGGAATCCGATATGCCCGCCAGCGATTGGCTCATGACAGTACGGACAGGCGGGAGGGGAACTCTCTCCGACATCGGCATCATCGCCCATGCGATGAAATCCGGGATGACCATGCATTATGCCGGCCGCCGAAGAGTCCTCCCCTCCGCCGAAGCTTATCCGGCCTCGGAAATAAGGGAGCGCCTCTCTGAGTTCCTCCCGTGTAAACTCGCCGCCGTCTCCCGCATTATGGTTTGCATTATCAGACATCCTGTCTTCCCTCCCCAAAAAAAAACGCGCCTTCCCTAAGAAAACTGATCTCTCCGCACGCCTGATTTCAGGGGCCGGGCGCGGGCTCGTCATTGTTTTCGGCGGCCTCCCCGATCTTTTCAAGCTGTCTCAGGTAATAGTACGGAAGTTCAATGCCCCGATCCCGCAGGGCGGCCAGATAGACGGCGCTTTCCAGACGCTTCTGAGATTTGCGGATCTCCTCGGCGGTGGTGCCGGCATCACTGATATACAGGAACAGCATAGCCGCCAGAATCAGCAGGGCCAGCGCCACCAGAAACGCAGTTCCGCCCCACTCTGTTAATTTAAAAATGGCATATGCGCCCAGAAAATTACCCGCCAGGAGAATAATGAGCCCCGCAAAACATTTCTGAGAAGGCTGGCGCAGAGGGGATCTCATGAGTGCCGGTTCCTGACAGTCGGGCCGAAAATATACCCGGTGACAGTGATGACAGCGGACGAACACCGCCTTGGGAAACCTCCGGAAATGCAGGAATCCCATACGCAAATCATAAGGCGTCTCGTGACAGTACGGACAGGCGGGAGCGACATACAAAGCTCTGTCGTTACTTAACCGGCCGCTTAAATAAGGAAGCGCCTCGCTAAGCTCCTCCCGGGTAAATTCGCAGCCCTTTCCCGCGCTGCCGTTTGCGTTATCAGACATCCCGCAACCTCTCCCCAAAATCCCGCCGTTCCCCAAGAAAAAACTTCAGCCCCGATCCCGGAGGCCCCGGGAGTCCTGATCCGCCGCGCGCCGGATTTCAGCGGCGGGTACGGGCTAATGACTGCTTTCAGCTGACTCTCCGCCCTTTTCCAGCTGTCTCAGGTAATAGTACGGCAGTCTGACTCCCCGATCCCGCAGGGCGGCCAGATAAACATTGCTTTCGAGCCTTTTTTGGGATGCTCGGATCTCTTCTTCGGTGGCGCAATAGTCTCTGATAAAAATACCCATCCATAATGCCAGAAACAGCGCAATCCCCCCCGTAAAACATACTGCCGCGATGCTCACTGATCCGAAAAGCAAACATCCCCCCAGAAAAATTCCCAGCGGCAGAATAACCGCACCCCAAAGATAACTCTGCAAAGACCGGTGTATGGAGAAATTCATGAGAGCCGGCTCCTGGGCATCGGGCCGGAAATAAACCTGATGGCAATGGGGACAGCGGACAAACACGGCCCGGGGCAGCCTGCCCATGGCCGAGCCCCAGACGTCCAGGTCAGAATTCCCGTTTGAACAGAAGGGACAGACGGGAGCGCCGCTGAGGCTGGCATGCTCAAGGTACGGGAGAGCCAATTCCAGTTCCTCATGGGTAAATTCGCAGCCATTTCCCGCATTATGGTTTTGGTTATCAGACATCACCGCCTCCTCAAAAACACGCTGTGCCGCATGAAAAGAAAAAATCTTCTGCTCCAAAGAATAAAGGCCGCTCCTCCTTTTCGTCTTCAGAAAAAAGATCCGAAGCGGCCCTGCCACTGCCAAGGTTCAGGAGCTTTTAAAGCAGCCCCGTCTCTCTGTTATTCCTTCTTATCTCCGAAGGCATTATCGAGAGCGTCCTGGGTAGCCTTGAGGCCCTGATCCAGACTGTCCTTGACCTGCTTCTTGGCGCTGTCAATCTGATCCTTCACATAATTGTGGGCATAGCTGTTAAGTCCGTCAGCGTTCCGGCCGCAGATATCGCGATCAATGCCGGAGCTGAAGGTCAGCATTCCCTTTACCTTCAGGAACTTTTCCACATCGTCCGCATCCTGAGGATTCTGCTTCCGAATTTCTGCGATGACCTCCTTGAGAGTGGATTTGTAGGTATCCTCGGAGGCGCAGTCAACCTTGGGCTGACATCCGGAGAGCAGGAACAGAAACGCTGTTCCGGCAACCACTGTTAATAACTTCATTTTAATCTTCTTCTCCTGTGAATAAAAAAGAAGGAGAACCGCAAGTCCTCCCCCTTTCTCAAACCTTATCAAAAACCCTCAGGCTTTATTATGCCAAAGCGCTCTTTGCCTTCTCAACGAGCACAGCAAAGGT
>NZ_JBGVBR010000233.1:0-2073 GCF_045225735.1 Succinimonas sp.
TCACGTAGCTGAAGAAGTACTCGCGGGTTACCGGGGCCAGGTTGTTCATGGCAACGTGTCTGTTAAAAAGTCTTTTCATTTCGATTACCTCCGAAATTTGTTCTGCTCATCTCGCTGAGCACATTTTCATGATAGTGACATACCGCACAAAACGCAATGGCAATTTGGAAAAATACTACAAGATTTTTTAATGAAAATACTTTCAGTTTTCTGAGAATGTTTTCAGGAAAACGAGGGTCTGATAGCGTTGATAGCTTAATTTATAAGATTTTGCACTGTTTTTATTAGATCGCTCCTGGCGATTTCTGATAAAAGACTCTTGAAAGACAGCAGAAAAGAAATTACATAAATCGGCAGAAAAATGAGTACTTGGTCACGCATGGCTTAAGTCCTCAAAATCTGAATCTGAAATCTGCCGCCATAGCTTTCCGGCCGGGGGCGTTTTCCATTACCGGGGTTCCGGGGATTCATGACTGTTACGAGTGGTGTTCCGGGTTCAAAAGTAAGTGTGAGATGATGCGCCATTGAGAAGAAGCAGTATCGAGATGAAGCGATGGAGAGCGGTGATGCCTTGTTTAACAGTTTCCCCGCTCTCAGTCTGTTTTTGTTACCGGGGCATTTATTCTGAAGCTCATGTTTTGACATCATGTCATGAAGACAGTTAACTTTAGCTGGTATGAACAACGCTGGTTCCCGAAGCATTAAAGCAGATACCAAAGAGTGTTACGGCAGGGCATGTTCAGATACGTCCGGGAGATAACTGTCCGGAAAAGGAGCGATGACATATGGATGACTGCGGCGCAATATTTGGTTCATTGTTTGGCTATGAGGAGTACCGGTTCCGGAACAGCCAGGAGTTTAATCAGTTCCTGGATCAGCTGGCACAGGAAAAAAGGTTCGGCGAGCTTCGCAGAATCAAGGAAAAGTACGGTCATGCTCTTACAGCTCTGGACAGAGATTACTGGCAGAACGATTCCCTTACCAAGCTGGACAGCGCTTTATCCCGGGCTTCCCTGTTTGATAATCTCAGGCAGCGCCTGGCCGCATGCCTTGATTCCGATGTTTCGGGAATGATCACGGTGAACGGATCTCCGGTTATTCAGCAGGGAGATTACCTGAAGTTCGGCCGGTATCCCCAAAGCGGCTTCTTTGTCAAAAAGCCCATAGAATGGCTGGCTTTGGAGGTAAGCGGAAATGAGGTTCTTCTCATCAGCCGTTACGGTCTGGATTGCCGGCAGTATCATAAGGACAACGAAGTCAAAATTGACTGGGATGATTGCGATCTCCGGAAGTGGCTGAATGAAAAGTTTCTGAATACGTCCTTCACTGAAAAGGAACAGGAAAGAATCAAGCTCTCAGAGGTATTGAATGACATATCCCCGGAGAAAGTAACCCGGGATCGGGTTTTTTGTCTCAGCCTTGCGGAATCGGTACGGTATTTTGAGAACAACAGAAAGAGACAATGCCGGCCGACGTCCGTGGCAAAACGGCACGGAACCACGTGGTCTAACCGCAATGACGGCAATTGCCGGTGGTGGCTGAGATCGCCCGGTTATGTTAAACGCGGTGAATCGTTTGTAATCAGGGATTTCGCCACGTGTGTGGATTTTGATGGCGGTATCGGAGTTCACAGTTGCAGTTCTCAAGGCGCGGGCGGCGATGCCGTGCGTCCCGCGATACGCCTGGTTCTTTGATTTGAAGGCATCTCCTGCTTTGGATTGACAGCGCGGGAATGCCACGTGCGTGGGAGATAAAGAAAAAGGCAGATTGCTCTGCCTTTGGTTGCTGTTTGTTAGCTTGCTTTTCCGGAACTATCCGAGGAGCCTTACTTCACGTAGCTGAAGAAGTACTCGCGGGTTACCGGGGGCAGGCTGTTCACAGGAACGTATCTGTTAAAAAGTCTCTTCATTTCGGTTACCTCATTCTTAAACTGTTGCGAACCGGGGCTTTGTCATCTTATACTTTCAGCTCCCGGACTCTTCCTTCGGTTTATCTCCCGAAACCCTTACTTCACGTAGCTGAAGAAGTACTCGCGGGTTACCGGGGCCAGGTTGTTCATGGCAACGTGTCTGT
>NZ_JBGVBR010000234.1:0-30386 GCF_045225735.1 Succinimonas sp.
ACAAACTCCTCAAATCACAACCGCATTTGAAACAAAAATTGGCATCATCAGGCAATGGAATACCGCACTTAACGCAAAACATAAGACACCCTTATTTGAATAAAGACTGTGACACCATCTTACGTTATAACTATGAACAGAATTGTGAATCTCTGCCAAAAGTGGCAAACCGCTACCCCGCTCCAAAAGCAAAATACTATCTACAACCCGTCTAAAACAGCAAAACCATAGCCACAACTATGCTGTATCTCTCTGCCTTGATATGTTTTCACATACAGTCAAAATCGCTCTTTACAGTCATGCTCAAAAAAGCATCAAACTCCGCAAACCCTTTGATTTCAAGGGCTTTCCGAGCCGTTCTATTTTGCCCGTGACAGTAAAACTACTGTCTCAACATGAGGGGTATATGGGAACTGATCAAAGAATGCCAGCTTATCTATGACATGAGTTTCCGTAAGAACTCTCAGGTTTTCCATAAGAGTTACGGGATTGCAGGAAACATAGACAATGTTGTCATACCGCTGAATCATTTTCAGGGTAGCATCATCCAACCCTGCCCGGGGCGGATCCACCAGAACCGTATGACAGTCGTAACTGTCGAGATCAACGCCGCTTTCCTCAAGTCTTCTGAAGCTTCTGACTTTATTCATGGCCTCGGTAAACTCTTCAGCGCTCATGCGAAGGATTTTAAGGTTTGCAACATTGTTTCTGGCAATGTTGAGTTGCGCGGACTTAACCGAGGTTTTTGATATTTCCGTGGACAGCACCTTATTAAAGTTTTCCGCCAGGGCTATGGAGAAATTGCCGTTGCCGCAGTAAAGTTCCAGGAGATCGCCCGGAAGCCCCCTGGTGATATTCTGGGCATAGCTCAGCATCTTTTCCGCCACATGTCCGTTAGGCTGGGTAAAGCTGTTATCTATCTGCTGGTAGTGAAATTCCTTCCCGTTTACCCGCAGAGTCTCCCAGACAAAATCCTCATCCATGACAATCTTCTGCTTTGCCGCCCTGCCGATAAGATTGACATGCTTTCCGGTTTCCCGCAGTTTTTCAAGAAGCTTTCTGGCTTCAGCCTCCCACTCCTCTGTCAGCTTCTTGTGATAGGTAAGGGTAATCAGGGACTGTCCGCTCAGCGAGGTCAGAAAATCAATATCAAAAAGGCGTTTCTGAAGCAGAGGATTTCCGGATATCAGATCCGCAAGAACAGGCATGAAAAAGTTAATCAGCTCCGAGCCCGGATCGAATCTGTCGATAAAAACGCGTTTTTTCTCACCGTTTTCCACATCCGTCATGCAGAATCTCAGCCGTTCCCCTTCATGAAAAACCGTAAACTCAGCCCGCATTCTGTAATGCACAGGATCAGAGGTAAAAATCTCTGGTTCCGGGATCCGAAAAATACCCCGCATTTCCTGAGTCAGAGTCACCGCCTTCGCTCTTATCTGTTCCTCATACTGACTTGCATCTATGGTTCCGAAAATAGTCATCAAAAACTCCAAAAAAGGGATCAGTTTACAATTTCATTCCTGTAATGCCATGATAGCAGACAATCTGGTACATGCGTGCGCCAAATTAAATACCAGTCGCTGCAAAAAACCAATCATCAATCAATCTCATCGCCGGCGTCCCTCATCGCCGGCGTCCCTCATTGCCGGTGTCACTTTCATCCAAAAGCCTATGAATATGCGCATCCGTCGGAAGCCCGGGCAATTTGGAACTCGCAAGTTCCAAATTGGCACTCCCCTGCTCCCCTTTTGCCGTTCCCTTATCGCTTCCTTCTTTCTTCTCTTTCTTCTCTTTCTTCTCTTCAACCCTCTCAAACCTGCCGCGTCTCCAAAGCTCCGGATGAAAAGCCTGCCCAAAATAAAAAGGGCCCGATCTCCGGAACCCTTTATCGCGCTGTCCCGCCCGGGAAACAGCCCTCTTATGCCCGCTCAGAACAGCATGGACAGAGACGCGCTAAACCTTCCTGCTGAAAAAGCTCCAGCCGTTTCTGCCGCTTTTCTTCACATGGTAAAGCGCCTTGTCCGCGCATTCGTAGATGGTCGCCCCGTCTTCAATGTTGTCAGAGAAGGCAATACCGATACTCAGCGTGATTTCAGGCACCGTGTCATCACCCTGTCTTAAGCTGTTGGTAATTCTGGTGCAGATGTCGTTCAGCATGGCTTCCTGGGTGCTGTCGGAATTTACCATGATGACCGCAAATTCATCACCGCCGATGCGGCAGGGAAAATCCGACTTCCGGAATACCGACTTTATGGTATCGGCAACCTTCTTAAGCACCAGATCTCCTGTCTTATGACCGTGGGTGTCGTTGATGCCCTTGAAAAAGTCAACATCAAACACAATCAGTGCAAAACGGGCATTGCCGGGATTGTAAACATCCATCAGCCGGTCAAATACGTTTCTGTTGTAGATATTGGTCAGAGCGTCATGCTCGGCCTTGTGCCGGAGCAGATTGAGATTGGCCTGGTTATCCTCGAACACCGAATTGTAGGACTCCGCCAGCTTGCGAAGCTCCAGAGCGCCCCGCACGTCAAAGGACTTCCCGTCGGAAATGCTTCTGTTATAGCTCTTCAGCGGTCTCACGATAAGGTAAACAATAAAGACCGTCATGAAGACCTGCAGGAAAATCATGAACACGCCCACCACATTGAGCATCAGGAAGGACTTTTCAAAACGGGTGGTGTTGGCGACATTCTCGTGATGCGCATAATCCTCCATATTGATGAGACTTAAGGAAACGCAGTCCCGGATGCCCTGCTTCTGGGCATGGTAGCTTTCGCTCACCACTAGCTTCCGGGCCAGCTTCACCTTCTCCTCGGGGGACAGCTCCTGATCCTGCATGGACAGGGTAACTTCCTTGATCTCGGGAGCCGCCTCATCCATGCGGCCGGTGCCCTCAAAATACAGTCTCATGGCCCGAAGCTCGGTCTGCATGAGCTCGTTGGACAGATTCAGCGCCTTGGCAATCAGGGGCACGGCCTCGATATTTTCATAATGCTCCTTAAGGCCTTCTACCGCCAGTTCTCTTCTCTTGTTGGTGTTTACTTCATTGAAATAAAGCTTTTCATAGCGGATATCGCCCGTCACCACAAAGAGACGCACCTGCTCCGTAAGATAATCGGAGGCCCCCTCCAGATTTCTGAAGGCTCCCTCTCCCGCCATGTAATGCTTGATGGTTACCTTCAGCTTCTGAAACTCAGCAGAGCACTGCACAATTGAAATAACCAGCACAATCGTTGAAATAACGGTGGCTATGATGCTTATCAGACTAAGCGTTGATATTCTCAATCCCTGACTTTTCACAGTATGTTCCTTAAGGCAGCTTGGCACCATTTTATTATAGCAAGTTGAATTTTCAGAAAAGCGAATTTTTGCCGAAAGAGCATAACAATTGTGACAATCGTTAAGCCCGTCTGTTCCCCGGTCATTCTCCCCCTTGCAGGCTGTTCTCTGACCTTTCTTGCATTCTCTGCTGTTCCCGGCTGTTCTCTGTTATTCTCCGCCCGTTGCCTTGCATTCTCCGCCTTCGTATTTCCCGGCCGTTTCCGCTGCGGTTCCGCCCGTCTGCGTTTTCCGGAGCCTCAGAAAGACTTCAGGAGAAGAACGCCGGAAGCTTAACGCGGTTACAGGAGCTTAAGAGAGTTTCAGAAAAAGCGGCTCCGAAAGCAGCCGGCGCCGAAACGGCTGGCGCAAAAAGAGCGGCGCCGGACTCCGGGAAGAACGAGACCGCAGGGCCGGAAATGCCCGTTCCGGTTCCGGAAAGGTTCCGGGATCTCCGCACCGCTGCCCTGCTTTGCCCTATTTATGAATGAGATCTGCTTTAGTATAATAAGCAACCATAAAGGGAAACTGTCCCGGGACAGCTTCCGGAATTACCCGGTCATTAGGACGCCGGGGACTCAGATGATACCAACAAGGAATACTTCAATGTTATACAGCATTTTGAATGAAGGTCTTGATTACGGCGACAGGGAAACCTTCGTCGTCGGACACAAGAATCCTGACACCGACAGCGTGTGCTCCGCCATTGCCTTTGCCGCCCTGCAGCAGAAGCTGGGCGTTAACGCCAAAGCCATGGTAAGCGGCAAAATCAACAACGAATCCGCATTTGTATTAAAGCGTTTCGGCGTTGCGGTTCCCGAAGTGCTGGCCGATGCCGCCGGCAAGAACATCCTGCTCATGGATCATTCCAGCTACGGCCAGGCCGTAAACGGCATGTCCGAGGCCAAAATTCTTTCCATTATCGACCACCATGCTCTGGGCGACGTGGTAACCTCCGCTCCTCTTAAAATCAGAACCCTGCCGGTAGGCTGCACCTGCACCATCGTTTATCTGGAGTACCAGGAAAACCAGCAGGAAATTGACCAGAAGACCGCCGGACTCATGCTTTCCGCCATTCTCTCCGACACCGTCAATCTGACCTCATCCACCACTACCTCAGCGGATCGCGAGGTGGTTGCCGCTCTGGCTCCTTTGGCCGGGGTTTCCGATCTCAGCGCATATTTTGAGGAAATGGCCGATGCCGCCGCTTCCTATGACGGCATGAGCGACGAGGAAATCTACAACACCGACTACAAGGAATTCACCATGGGTTCCAGGCACGTGGGCATTTCCCAGATGAACATGAAGGAAAAGACCCGGGAGGAGATCACCGCCCGGATGACCAGTGTCCTTCCCGAGGTATTCCCCAAGAAGGGCATGGACATGCTCTATGCGCTGGCCACCGATCTTGAAAACAAGAGAACCGAAATTCTGGCTTACGGCGAAGGCGCTCTGGACGCCGCCATCAAGGCCTTCGGATCCGCTGACGGCAAGAGAGTGTTCCTGGAAAAGGTTGCCTCCCGGAAGAAGGATGTGGTGCCCAAGCTTATGGAAGTGATCCGCTAAAACCGGAACAGAAGCCCCGGGCCCGCATCTTCGCGGCCGCCCCGGTGGAGATACCAGATACCCGCAGAGTCCTGCGGGTATTTTTTATCTCCCCCGGACGCACCCCGCATCCGGCTCCCGGAGACACTGCTTAAGATTGGCGATGAAGGTTTCCGTAAGTCCGGAGATCTTGATCCCCTTTCTCAGGATATAGCCGATGGTCATTCTGGCATCGGATTCCAGAGGAATGGCCGCCACGTCCGGATTAAGCTCCCGGCTGATAACCCCGGAGCTTACCGTGTAGCCGTTAAGCCCCCGGAGCAGATTAAAAAGCGTGGCCCGATCGCTGACCCGGATCACCTTATTCCCCGACTGATCCCGGATAAGCTCCTCGTCAAAGTAGTCGGAGCTGTAGCTCCCCTGCTCAAAGGAAATCAGCGGCATCCCGGAGAGATCGCCGAAGGTTACCTTTTTTCTGGAGGTAAGCGGACTTCCGGAGCTCACAAAGATATGGGGAGAAACCTCCATAAGGCCGGTAAACTCCAGATCATTTTCCCGAAAGCAGCGCTCCAGCACCTTCCGGTTATGATCCGAGAGATAGAGAATGCCGATATCCGCCGTCAGGCTGTGCACATCGGTGATAATGCTCATGGTGCGGGTTTCCCGGAGACAGAAGTCATAGGACTCCACGCCGAAGGCGTTCACCAGTCTGATAAAGGCGGAAACCACAAAGGAATAGTGCTGCGCGCTTACGGTGTAGCGGATCATCCGGGGTTTTCCCGGGGCAAAGCGTTCCCGGAGCTCATCCGCCTGCTCAATGACCTTGCGGGCATACCCCAGGAATTCCATGCCATCGGGAGTGATCTCAATGCCGCGGCTGGATCTCTCGAAGATCTGGATCCCGAGCTCCTCCTCCAGCTCCCGGAGCGCCGTGGACAGGGTGGGCTGGGTTACAAAAACTGCCCGGGCCGCTTCATTGAAGCTGTGATGGGCCGCCACCGCCAGGGCGTATCTGAGCTGCTGCAAAGTCATGAAAGAAATCCCGCGCCGAAAACCGGTTCACCCCGGAAAACCCGCTGAAAAAGCCGGAGAAAAGCATCATCCTGCTGAAAATTCCCGGCAAGACCGCCGGAAAACACTGAAATCAGCTGAAAAAGCCCCTTTCTCTGCTCAAAAAACAAACAAAAGATGGTTATCAGAAAATAAAAAACGTTTTATGACAACAAAACGTTAACAAAAACGTTTTCATTTCCTATAATAGGCAATGTGCAGTAAATGATAACGTTTGCAGTCGCGTTTTCAAGTGGTTTCTCCTTTTCCACAGAACTTTGCACGGCCCGCAAGGCTGAGACTGCGCAGTTTTTCTTCATTTCCCCATCATTTTTTGATTTATTTTTCGCCGGGATCCCTATCCCGGTTTTTTTATGCCCGCTTTTTGTCCCAGAATCAGGATTTCTCCCCGGAAATCGGGCCGTGGCAGGGGCCAGAACCGGGCTGATGCTCCTGAGAAGCCTTCGCCTGCTCCCGGGCCCTCAGAGCCGCCTCCCGCTCCCCCCGGAAATCCTCGGGGTAACGCTGGTTGTCGCTCCAGAGATCCCGTTCATGCAGGTACTGCATTTTGGCGGCCACGGACTTTTCATAACCGCGATCCTCCGGGGTATACCAGACCCGGTCATGGATCTCCGGCGGCAGAAAATTTTCTCCCGCGGCATAGGCTCCCGGTTCATC
The DNA here is from genome assembly GCF_045225735.1 of Succinimonas sp. NCBI lineage: Bacteria > Pseudomonadati > Pseudomonadota > Gammaproteobacteria > Aeromonadales > Succinivibrionaceae > Succinimonas > Succinimonas sp. The sequence continues at coordinate 6,595 of NZ_JBGVBR010000234.1, forward strand.
GTGGGCATAGCGGTAGCCCTTGTGGTAGCCCAGATCCTCCATGAGCTTCGTGGGAGCGTTTCTGAGGTAAGGGGGCACATCATAGTCCGGGAGATTCTTAACCTCCGCCAGCACGGTATTCCAGGCCCGGTAGAGGGCGTTGCTTTTCGGGGCCACAGCGCAGTACACCGCAGCCTCGGCAATGGCCCGTTCCCCCTCGGCGGCCCCCACTCTCTCAAAGGTATCCCAGGCTGACAGCACCACCCCCAGGGCCCGGGGATCCGCCATGCCGATATCCTCGGAGGCGATGGCCAGAAGACGCCGGGCGGCGTAAAGGGGATCCCCGCCTGCCGCCACCATGCGGGCGTACCAGTAAAGAGCCGCCTGGGGACTGGAGCCCCGCACCGATTTATGAAAGGCGCTGATAAGGTCGAAGAAGCGATCCCCCCGCTTGTCATAGCGGGCCACTCGTTCGCTGCCCAGGGAGGCGATGGACTTCAAAGTGATTATCCGGGAGCCCTGATCCCCGGGCTCGGCAAAATCGGACACCATCTCCAGAAGATTTAAAGCCCTCCGGGCATCTCCGCCGGAAAGCTGCGCGAGAGCCCGGAGAGCCCCGTCCTCAAACCGGAGATTCAGCTTCTTGAGGCCGGCGGGACTCTCGCAGGCCCGCATAAGCACGGTTTCAATGTCGGGAACAGTCAGGGATTTAAGCACATAAACCCGGGTACGGGAAAGAATGGCGCTGTTAAGCTCGAAGGAAGGGTTTTCGGTAGTGGCTCCGATAAAGATAATGGTGCCGTTCTCAATATACGGGAGAAAGGCGTCCTGCTGGGATTTATTGAAGCGGTGCACCTCATCCACGAAAAGCACGGTCCGAAAGCCGTTCTCCAGGTTTCTCACCGCATCGGAAATCGCTTCACGGATCTCCTTTACGCCGGAGGTCACCGCGCTTAGCCTTCGCACCTCGGCCCGCACCATGGCGGCGATGATCTCCGCCAGGGTGGTTTTCCCCGTGCCAGGCGGCCCCCAGAGGATCAGGGAACCCGCATAGCCCTTTTCCAGAGCGGTTCTCAGAGGTTTTCCGGGGCCGATAATATGATCCTGTCCGATAAACTCGTCCAGAGTCCGGGGCCGCATGCGGGAAGCCAGGGGAGCCGTTTCCTGCCGGAGTCTTTCCGCCTCTCTTCTGGAATAATCCTGAAAAAGATCACTTTCCCCTCTGGTCATCCACCGCTACTCCCTCGGGAACCGTGAATTTGAAATCCTTCTGCTCCGGAACGCCGTCCTTTGCTGCCCTGAAATCATAGGAGCTCATTTTGCCGTCGGTTTCGTAAACATTGAGCTTGCTGATCTGGTCGCCGCTGAAAAGCACCTCCATGCCGGTTACGAGGCCTTCGGGTTTTTTAAGAGTGACCTTGAAGGCATCTTTGCCCCGGCTCTCAATGCGGTAGCGATCCCAGATCTTTTTATCCTGAGACACCAGAAGCATCAGGGGAGAATTAGCCACCTCCCGGTCAAAGGAGTAGATCACCACCTGCTCCAGCATGGGATCATAACTGTAGACCTCCTTGCCGTCCGCTACCAGCAGGCTCTCATCAGGCTCGGTGATCTCCATCCGGAAAAAATCCGGCCGGAGGAGGCTCATCTCCCCCTTGGACTCCTGCAGAATCTTGCCGTCTCCGGATCGCACCGTCTGAGCGAATTCCGCGCTGAAGCCCTGAGTTTTAAACACCTTCTCCGCGAGATCGCTCCCGGCATCCCCGCATGCGGCGGCTGCGGTCAGAAAAGCCGCCAGAGCCAGACCTGCCCTTGCCAGAATAGCTGTTTTCTTATTCATCCGGTACTCCCTTAAAACCTGCCGGGCTGCCCCGGCCGCCTGTGATCAGCCCTGATTTCTCTCCTCCGGGGCGATATCACCCCAGTGAGTCTCCTGCATGCGCTTTTCCAGCTCATTCATTTCCTGACTGGGCCGGGCCTTCAGAATCATGCGGTTGGATCGGTCATAGGTGAAATAGCTCCAGACCCAGTCTAGGAATACAAAAAGCTTGTTTCTGACCCCGAGAATGGACATGAGATGCACCCCCATCCAGAGGAGCCAGGCAAAGAACCCGCCGAAGATAAACGTTCCGATGTTGGCCACGGCCTTGTTCTTGCCGATGGTGGCCATACAGCCCAGATCCTTGTATCTGAAGGATTCCGGTGTTCCGCCGCTGGCAAACACCCTGAGGTTCCGGGACAGGAGAGCCCCCTGCTGAATAGCCGGCTGCGCCATCTGGGGATGGCCCTTGGGATAGGCGGGATCGGCCTCCATGAGAGCAATGTCGCCAATGGCAAAAATGTTGTTCTGCCCCTTCACCCGGTTGAATTCGTCCACCAGGATCCGCCGGCCCCGGCCGAAGCACTCCTCCGGAAGCCCGATGACGGGATTGGCAATAACCCCGCCCACCCAGATAAAGTTCCGGGAGGGGATCCGGGAGCCATCGCTCATCACCACCTCATGATCCGCATAGTCGGTAACGAAGGTGTTAAGCCGCACCTCCACGTGCATTTTCTGCAGAAATTCCAGGGACTTCGCCGAGGATTCCTCCTTCATGCCGGGAAGAAGCCGGTTATCCCCCTGAATGAGGTGGATATGCATTCTGGACACGTCCATGTCGGGATAATCCTTGGGGAGCACATAGCGTCTCATTTCCGCGATGGCGCCGGCGATCTCCACGCCGGAGGGGCCGCCCCCAACAATGACGATATTAAGAAGCTCGTCCCGTTCCTTTTCGCTGGAGCAGGTTACCGAGCGCTCGTAGCTGCTTAAAAGAGAGTTCCGGAGTCCCATGGCCTCGGTGACGGTTTTCATGGGAATGGCGGCTTCCTCGATATTTTTATTGCCGAAGAAGTTGGTGGTGGTGCCGCTGGCCAGCACCAGATAATCGTAATCGATCTTGCCGATGGAGGTCTGAATCATGTTTTCAGCGGGATAAACCGCCCGGAGCTCCGCCATCCGGAAGTAATAGTCCTCCCGGTCCTCGAAGATCTTTCTGAAGGGGAAGGAAATGGAGCTGGGATTGAGACCTGCCGTGGCGATCTGATAAATCAGGGGCGGAAACTGGTGGTAGTTGTTACGGTCAATAAGGATCACCTGGAAATCGGATTTCCGAAGTCCCCGGGCCAGCCTGAGGCCGCCGAAGCCGCCCCCGATAATCACCACTCGCTTCTTGCCGTTGCGATCTATATTAAAGCTCATTGTCCGACCTCCGTTATGATTAACCCTTATTCAGCTCCAGTTACTGCCGTTTATTCCAACTTTTCTGTCCCTGATCCCGGCAATATCTGCCGGCACACTAGTTAAAATTATTTGCGATAAAGCTGTCCACATCACGCTGGAGTCTCATATTATCCACCGTAGTCAGAGAAACGCAGTCGTAGAGAATATTGGTGGCTCTGTCGTTTATGGCATACCATCGGTTATAGCATGCGATATTGTCAGGGTACATGGTAAATTCAGGAATCCCGTAGCTGGCTGCAATATGAGCAGTACCAGTATCAACTCCCATAATGGCCCGGTAGGAGGCGGCTTGCACAAAGACGTCCCGCATGCCCAGAAGGAGCGGTGCCAGGGAAACCCGGGGTGTCTCCCTGTAAAACCTTCCAATAAAATCCTGCACATGCGACCTTTCTCCAGGGACCACAAATATCTCCACTGCAACACCTGGAATCTTCAAAATACTATCAACCATAAGCTTTATGGACTCATCTGACAGTCGGTGCTTGGAATTAGATCCGTAAGGGACAATGCACACAGTATTCCGGATACGGGAAAGAGTCACCTCTCTCTCAAAGAAGCGGACATAGGAATGATCGATATCGCTAATGCCGCCCTCGCTCAATATGCAGTTAAGAATTTGGGTGATGTGAAGTCCCCTGCCTCTAACGGATGAAATGTGCCGGGACAGACGCAGGGAATCCATTTTCAGGTTGGGATCCAGAGTAGCCACCCAGATGGGATCCAGATAATGGATAAAGGAAAGCTCACGGCTTCTGAGATTCTCCACCAAGTGCACGTAAAAATCGCAGGCGCCAATTCTCTTGCAGATATTGAGCACCTCTCGGCCGTGGGGTCTTTTGGAGCACATGACCAGCTTGAAATTACCCGGAATTTGGTTATACACTGCCCGCATGGATTCATTGGCCAGAATCACTATCTCCATGTCGGGACAGTGTTTGCTGAGTTCTCTCAGGAAGGGGGCAAAACAGACCGAATCGCCGATCTTGCCGTCGATGCGGTTTATTACCGCCCTTTTGACGCTGCTGAGCTCAAAGGGCTTTTCAGAGGGCTGATGATCGTAGCGCAGCCGTCCCCAGGCCCCCCGTACCAGATCTCTGGCATGAAACAGCCCATGTTTTAAATTGATAAAGGTATCCACCTGTTTTCTCCAGCATGGTTCCAAAACTGAACCCGGCATACCGGGTAAACTTCTGTCCTAATATATACCAAAATGCTGAGATGATCCAAAAAACCATAAGGTGCATTCTGCAATGAGGACTGCGATAACATAAAGCTCCGGACTTTTCAAAAACGTTCTCGATCCGGCATAATCCGAAAAAACTCGGTCTGCTGCAAATTATCAGAAAACTCCTCGTGGTAATAACTCATTACTAAGGTGTTTTCAGATTATAATTTGCGCACTGAACTTCATTAAACCAGCCCTGCTTCAATTAAGTTACAGACAATGAAACAAGCTATGTACGCCCCTTTAGAAATCATTATGCTGACAGACCTTGAAACCTATGTCTCCCGATGGCTTCTGGTTGCGCATCTTTTCAGAGCGCAGGAAATGTATGCTCCCGATGCTAGTGAACTGAGGAAGGTTTATCCTGACGCGCCTGTCAAGGATATCAGGGATTTCCTCCCCGGAACAGCTTCATTGCCATTATTGATAACAGCACGGCATGTTCACGCTTATGCCAGAAAATATCATATCCCTTACCGCTGGGTTCTGACTCCTCAGGACATCAAAAGGCTGATCATTAACGCTCTCTCCCGGCATCAGAACCAAAATGCCATTCTGACCAGAGATCTATTCGATGACAACTATCTAAAACCATCCCTGAAAACAATGCTAAAACAGCATCCTGAATGCGGCCCTGTATTCACAGCAGACACCTCCATGGCACGACTTCGGTTATATCCTTCTTTTAGCTATCTTTTTACTCTGATAATCCCGCTTCTGATACTTCTGACACAGATCTTGTCAAACCGGATTCATCCCCGCAGCAATCCCTCCGGAGACAGAACACTGGTGCTCTGGAACATGACAGATCCCTTCTTTATCAGGGATATTATTAGAAGCACATCCTATAAAAAAATTGTCCTCCGCATTATCGATGGAAAAAACAGGGTTATGTTCCCCCGGCTTCTGGCTCTGATGATGAAAAGAATCCCTGAACTGGAAATCGAAAGCTATGAACAGGGTTTACCGGCTCCGATTAAATATTTTCCGCAAACATTCTCCTCCTCCATGTTTCGTAAAATGATCGCAGATTACCGTATTACCCAGGAATCGGAAGAGGGAAAGGTCTTTTTTTGCGGCTCCTGCGACAAAAAACGACTGATTCGCATCTCTGGCATCAAAAAACAGCTTGAATCCTCCGGCATCTCGGTTTCATTATATATCTGCTTGGAAGAAGGAGCCCAGCCGGAAGAGCTGGAGGCTTTCGTATACGAGAAACGCCTCTCCTACCCCGAATATCTTAAAATGGCGGCATCTGCATCTGCAATTCTGGAAATCATGCGTTCGAACAGTACCGGAATGACACTGAGACCATTTGAGGCCCTGTTTTTCAGAAAGAAGCTCATTACTGACAACCCCTTAATCCGAGAGGCTGATATCTATCATTCTGATAACATCTTCCTTCTGGGAGAAGATCAGGATCTTCCGGGATTCCTTAGGAAAAACTTTAATGACAGTGTTCTTGAGCGTCCCGGAGTGCAACGACTGCTGACAGAGAATTATTTAGCGGCGAAATTTCTGGATAGCCACTAAATGCTTTTTTAACATTAACACAGACGGAGTTTAATTCAGAATTATTGCGTGCACAATATCGCAAATTCTATTTCATTTGACGCAAATAGTAAAAACATTATGATCTAAATTTGTATTATTTGATGAATATTATGCATTTATAATATCTTATTATTCTTGTACATAAATAAATTAAAAATAATACAATCAAATTACTATGTAAAACATGCATTTTGCAAAGGTAAAAACTGTGTTAAATCAAACAAACAATTCCAAGATAGCCATTTTCTGCAACAGAGCCAAAAACTATCTGGTAAAATACTACTGACTGTTCCGGACTAACACCGGCACCGTTGCTCCTGTTTCGGATCCTTGCCTATGCCAGAAAGCAACAAAAGCTCCGCCTCCTTCCCCAGACCCGCATTAAGCATCATTTCGGGGCTGGCGGCTTTGTCCGCTCTTCTCATAAGTCTGCGCTATCCGGAAAGCGATCCCGATCTCCGGGGCCTTGGCGGCTTCGTTGTGGCCGCTTTGGGACACTATCTCATATTTTTCCTTCTGACGCTGTCTCTGGCCCGGGGAGCAGCCCGGCTCTGCCGGCTGCCCCCCAAACTGGAAGCAGTCCTCGTGACGCTCTTCCTGGGCCTGACCTTTGTTTTTCTTCTGGCCGACACCTTCGTTTATCAGCAGTATCACTTCCACATTAACCTGGCCATGCTCGATCTCTTTTTTAACAGCAACGGGGAAGTGATCTCCTTCGGGGCCGGGGATACCGCCGCCATTGTCGTCATGGCCATTCTCTGTCTTACCGTGGCATCTCTGATAACCATCGCCGGAATTTACGCCGGAGCCGGCATTCTCAGGATCTCCCGGAAGGGGATCTGGATCGTAATCGCCCTCTTCGCGGGGTTTAACGGCATCAATGTTTATGAAACTGCCGCCGGCAAAAACAGCTTCACCGCATATAACGGTGCCATTCCGGGGTTTCATCCCCTGACCATGAACCGCCTTTTGCACAAAACCGGCCTCTTCTCCTTAAAAGAAAACAGCTACCGCGCCAGCATTGCCGGGAGCAGCCTCCGCTATCCCCTGAATCCCCTGGTCTGCCCTGAAGCCGCCGCCGGAGAAGACGGAACCCGGGAACGCCGGCCGGACATCATCATCATCATGATTGACACGCTGCGGGCAGATACGGTGACTCCGAAAGCCACCCCCTTTATCTGGAATTTCGCCCGGGAGAATATCAGCTTTCAGAATCACTATTCCGGGGGCAATAATACCCGCATCGGAGTATTCACCTTTTTCTACGGCATTCCGGGCAGCTACTGGAACGAGGCTCTGCAGGGCCAGACTCCCCCGGCGCTGCTTTCCGCTTTCCGGGAGGCCGGATACCGGACGCAGGCCTACACCTCGGCCAATCTGTACAATCCGGAATTCTACCGGACAGTGTTTGCCGGGATCCCGGATCTCCGCACGGAATCCGCCGGCAAAACCCCCTATGAACGGGATGCCAGCGCCGTTAAGGACTTCATGACCGATATCACGAGGGAGCTGGAGTTACAACAGCAGAAAAACGGCAGAAATCAGCCCTCCTTCTCGTTTATTTTTCTGGATCAGCTCCATTCCATCACTCTGGAAAACAAGGATCTCCGGAAGCAGCCCTTTCCCACGGTCTGGACGGAACCGAACTACACCTCCCTCTCCCGGAACACCGATCCGGAAAATTTTTTCAATCTCTACCGGAATGTGGCTCATGAGACCGATGCCCGGGTGGGAGAGATCCTTTCCTTTCTGAAGGAAAAGGGCCTTTACGACAGCTCCATCATCATCATCTCCTCGGATCACGGAAACGAATTCAACGATACCGGACTCAACTTCTGGGGGCATAACAGCAACTTTACCGGCTATCAGCTCAAGGTGCCTCTGACGATAAAGTGGCCGGGAAAGGAGCCCCGGGAAATCACCGCTCTCACCACGCATTACGATATTTCCGCCACCCTGCTTCAGGAGCAGCTTAACTGCCGGAATCCCGTAACGGACTACTCCGTAGGGAAATCGCTTTTTGCAGAAGGCAATCCCGACTGGTTCATCGCCGGAAGCTATTCGGAAAACGCCATCGTTTCCCGGGATCAGATCGCCCTTATTAACAGCATCGGCAAGCTTTCCTTCAAAACCCCGGAATGGCGCAGCCTGCCGGAGGATCATGCGCGGAACAAGGATCGCATTATCCAGGCTATTAATCTCATGACCAAGTACTACAACAATAAGAAATGAGGACAGAGCGATAGAAAGGAAAACAGAGAGTCAGAAGGAAAACAGAGAGTCAGAAGGAAGCAGAGCGATTACTCCGGGAGTACCCGTCATCTGCTTATTTTTGCCGGCAAACTCAGTTTCGGCACAGAGAGTTTGTCATTTACCGACATTTCTGACAGAATTGTGCAATATGCCTGATGTTCAGGCATGACGCGCAAGGCTAAGGCCCTCCTATGAATCAATCCTCCGCATCTGACAGAAATTCCGGCGCAGCCCCGGCATCCCGGGGCCTGATAAAATGCCTGACAGGAGCTCTGGCCCCCTATCTTCATATTCTGTATTACGTCCTCACCTTCATTCTGATATACGCCCTGACGCGTCTTCTCGGCGTTGTCATCTACCGCGACGTCATCGATTTTAATGAAGTGCCCCGGCTTTTTCTGAACGGTCTCCGCACCGATATTTCCGGGCTGGGTTACCTTATGGCGCTGCCGGTGCTCCTGACCTTTCTCCGCAGCGCGCTGCCCCTCCGGGCCGGGAAGCCGTTTTTTTATCTGGAAAAGGGCTGGCTTTTTCTGACAGGTCTCCTGGTATTCTTTCTGGAGCTCTGCACCTTCCCCTTCATGGAGGAATACTCGGTAAGACCCAACCGGCTGTTTGTGGAGTATCTGGTTTACCCGGAGGAGCTTATTAAACTGATGCTCCGGGGTCATCTTACGGCAGTGGTCGCCGTAACCGCGCTGATGACGGCCTTCACGGTGTTCCTGTACCGGGCTCTGGGGCGCATCCGGCAAACGAGAAGTCCCTCCGTCCTGGCCGCCGTCCTCGTGTTTATCCTCCTGGGAGGTCTGAACTTTATCGCCGCCCGTTCCTCCTTTGAACACCGGCCCTTCAATCTGGCCAAGGCCAGCTTTTCCACCAGTCAGATTGTCAACAACCTGGCAGCGAATTCCGGTTACTCTCTCATAACATCGGTGAAGGCGGCCTTGTCTGAAAATCAGAACACCTATCAGACCATGGAACCCCGGGACATCCTCGCTCTTATCAAGGAAGACACCCGTTTTAATTATGCTCCGGCCACGGAGGAGCATCCGACCCTGAACGTCCTCGCCCCGGTAAACCGGGAGAGAAAGCTCAACATTGTGATCATTCTTGAGGAAAGCCTCGGAGCGCAGTTCTCCAAAACTCTCGGCGGCAGCGACTTCACTCCCGAGCTTGACCGGATCTACGCCGAAGGCTGGGGCTTCACCAGGCTTTACGCCACCGGTGTGCGCTCCGTAAGAGGCATTGAGGCCGTAACCTCCGGCTTTACCCCCACCATCAATACCGCCGTGGTAAAGCGGGAAAAATCCCAGAAAAACTTTTTCAACCTCGGCGGTCTGCTCCGGAAGCAGGGCTACAGCACCGCCTTCATTTACGGCGGCGAATCGCATTTTGACAATATGAGATCCTTCTTCCTGGGGAACGGCTACGACACCATCATTGATATCAACAGCTACGACAATCCGGAATTCGTCGCCTCCTGGGGAGTCTCCGACGAGGATCTCTTCAATAAGGCCATTTCCCATTTTGATGAAGAGCATCAGGCCGGCCGGCTGTTTTATTCCCTGGTATTCACCTCCTCCAATCACGATCCCTATGAGATTCCGGACAAGTTTGCCAAGGGGGCTCCCCGAAGCCGGGAAAATGCCGTGCGCTATGCGGACTATGCTCTGGGACGCTTCTATGACACTGTTAAGACCAAGCCTTATTTCAAGGATACGATCTTTCTTGTGATTGCGGATCACGATGCCCGGGCCGGCGGCAGCGATCTCGTGCCGGTGAAGAATTTCCATATTCCCGGAGCTTTGTTCGGAGCCGGAATTGAAAAGCGATCTGAAGATCATGTGGTAAGCCAGATCGATATCCCGAAAACATTGCTCTCCCTGGCCGGCATTGCCGCGGAGGTGCCGCTCCCCGGCTATGATCTCGCCCGCCTGCCGGAGGATTTTCAGGGGCGGGCTCTCCTCCAGTTCTATCAGAACTTTGCTTTGCTCCGGGATGACGGCAGCCTCATGATGATTCTTCCGGATGCCAAGTCTGCCTCCCGGCGCTATGACTTTAAGGATCACCATATTTCCGAAGCTCCTGATAATCCGGCGCTGGAAAAGCTGGCCCTGGCCTATGCTCTCCTGGGCGAACTGGCCTACCAGAAGGGCTACTTCCTGAACTGCCCCGGCACCTGAACCGGCAGCAAGGGGTATTTTGAGCACTCTGACCTCGATTTTGCGACAGAGCGATTTTTAATCATTTATCAAGAGGATTCACCATGGGTAAGATTATCGGTATCGATCTTGGCACCACCAATTCCTGCGTGGCAGTACTTAATGACGATAAGATCCTTGTTCTCGAAAACGCTGAAGGAAAGCGCACCACTCCTTCCGTTGTTGCCTACAGCCAAAAAGGCCTTCTGGTGGGAGATGCGGCCAAACGTCAGATGGTAAGCAATCCTGCTAATACCTTTTTCGCAGTCAAGCGTCTCATGGGCCGCCGTTTTGATGATGATGAAATCAGAAAGGACGTCTGCATCATGCCCTACCGGATTACGCAGGCTGCTAACGGAGATGCCTGGGTGGCTCTCAGCGACGGCAGAAAGCTGCCGCCGCCCCGGATTTCCGCAGATGTGCTGATGAAGATGAAAAAAACAGCAGAGGATTATCTTGGCGAGAAGGTAACCGCAGCCGTCATTACCGTTCCGGCCTACTTCAATGACCGTCAGCGTCAGGCTACCATTGATGCAGGCAAAATTGCCGGTCTTGAGGTTAAGCGCATTATCAACGAGCCTACTGCCGCAGCCCTGGCCTACGGCCTTGATAAGGTCAAGGGCGAAAAGAAGATTGCCGTATACGACTTCGGCGGCGGCACCTTCGACATCTCCATTATCGATATCTCCGAGAACGAAAACGGGGAAAAAACCTTCGAGGTGCTTGCCACCAATGGCAATACCCGCCTGGGCGGAGAAGACATTAACAGCAGAATAGTTGATTATCTTAAGACTGATTTTATGCAAAAAACCGGCATTGACCTCGGCAAGGACATGCTGGCTCTTTCCCGTCTCAAGGAAACTGCCGAAAAGACTAAGATTGATCTTTCCTCCGCCATGCAGACAGACATCAACCTGCCCTTTATCGCCGCTGACAGCAATGGTCCCAAAAACCTGAATATAACCTTTACCCGCGCCATACTTGAGAAGCTCGCGCAGGATCTGGTTGACTCCTCGCTGGAGGCAACTAAGTCAGCTCTTAAAGATGCCGGGCTCAGCAAGGGTGATATTGATGATGTGCTTCTGATAGGCGGACAAACCAGAATGCCTCTCATTCAGCAGGCGGTACGCAAATTCTTCGGCAAGGAGCCCCGCAGAGATGTTAATCCGGATGAAGCCGTTGCCACAGGCGCTGCCATTCAGGGCGCCGTGCTGTCCCGGATCAAAAATGACGTGCTTCTCCTGGACGTAACTCCTTTTTCTCTGGGTATTGAGACCTCAGGAGGCGTCATGACCCCGCTTATTGAGAAGAACACTACTGTTCCTGCCAAAAAAAGCCAGATCTTTTCCACAGCCGAGGACAATCAGCCAGGTGTAACCATCAGAGTGCTTCAGGGTGAACGCAAGCGCGCTTCAGATAACATGCTTCTGGGAAATTTCGACCTTACCGGCATCGCTCCGGCCCCCCAAGGCACGCCCCGGATTGAGGTGACCTTCGATATCAATGCCGATGGCTGCATCCATGTAAGTGCCAAAGACCTGAATACCGGCAAGGAACAGCAGATCACCATTCAGTCCCCGTCAGGGCTTTCCGCAGATGATGTCGCAAGACTGACAAAGGAGACAGAGGATTTAAGTAAAGCGCAGGAACATCAAACAAAGCTGCGGGAGGAGTATGAAGCTGCGCTTAAAAGAATGAAAAACATCAAAGCTGATGACCCGGAAATCATTAAGGAGAATGCAGTTCTGGACATAGTCAGGGATTCTCTGCCCGCGCTGGATGCCATGGCGCAGCAGGAAGAATATCATCAGAAACTGAGCGCTGCTACTCCGGAACTCGTACAGGTAAAAAAGGGATCCGAGGACATTAAAAAACTGTGGTTCCAAACTATGAACGGCTATGGAGTTCAGGAGATCAAGCCTGAGCCGGGGGTAATGTTTGATGCCAGAATTCATGAAGCGCTGCTTTGCACCCCAAATCCGGCTGTGCCGAAAAATTGCATCGTGAGAACTCTGCGCGCGGGCTATATGCTGAAAGGCAGACTGATCCGGCCGGCTCAGGTGGAGGTGTCAGCCGGAAAGGGCTGATTTGCATTTCTTCCGGAGGCTGATAAAAAAAACGCAAGGCTTCCGGAGTTTCTTTTTAAGGCCGCGCCGGCGCAATCAGCGTACGGGCGGCAATGGCATGATTCAAGTATCATATCGTAAAACAGAAGCAGCTATGAGTCAGGAATACAGCACATCTGATATCGCAAAATATGTCATTCAATACTCATTTGACGATGCCGAACCGGTTACAAACTTTGCCCTGCAAATGATTCTGTATTTTATGCAGTACAGCTCGCTGGTTTTGCTCAAGGAGCCGTTAAATTCAAGGATGGAGTTTGAGGCATGGGAACACGGGCCCAGAGTAAAGGAAGTATATTCGCATTACCGGATTAACGGCGGCTGTCTTATTATGCCGGATACGGATGATTCGCCGACAGACGGTTTGTATCAGGAAATGAAGACGCATTTTCACAGATTAAACACTTATATCAGCAAATGGCTGAAATTTAATCCGTGGAAACTGGTTGATATTTCTCTGGAGAAAGGAGGAGCGAGGGATATAGCATTCCGCAGAGGCGCAAATACTGTAATTACCAGTGAAATGATGTTAAGCCATGATCTGAAAAAACAGCTGGAGCTTTTCTAACGGCAAGACATGACAGGATTTAAAAGACGAAAAAAAGATGGGTGGTGCCCGAGACCGGGGTCGAACCGGTACGGAAGTTTAAGTTCCGAGGGATTTTAAATCCCTTGTGTCTACCAATTTCACCACTCGGGCTTCTTGGAGCGGGAAACGAGGTTCGAACTCGCGACCCCAACCATGGCAAGGTTGTGCTCTACCAACTGAGCTACTCCCGCAAAGAACACGTGCAATTATATATAAAAATTCCCGTTACGCAAGATCTTTGTTAAAAATACCGGAAATCATGGCATTTTCCGGTATTCCCGGGGGTTTTCTGCCAAAAACCCCGCAAAAACCCGCCTTTCCGAAAATCAGCGCACCCAGCGGATATAGCCGTCCTTTCGGGGAGCGGCCTTAGGATCCTGATCGGCATAGCCCAGAGCCAAAAAGCCGATGCCCTCATAGTCCCCGGTAAGCCCCTGCTGCTTCAGGAACTCCTGCCACTCCGGCCTTTCAAAGGTTTCTCTGGCCCGATGGATCCAGCAGGCACCGAGACCGATGCTCTTGGCGGCCAGAAGCATGGTTCCGATAACCAGAGAACCGTCGTACACTGCGGTGCTGCGGGCCTTGTCAGCCACCACGGCCAGAATCACCGGAGCGCCGTAGAACGGATCAAAATTCGGCCTCCCGAAAATCTCCGCATTCACCTGAGACAGCCGATCCCGGATCTCGCGATTGGTAATGGCGATAATAACCGGGGACTGCATGCCTCTCCCGGTAGGAGCGTAGGTTCCGGCCTCCGCCACGGCGGCGATGGCACTCTCGGGCACCATGTCGCTCTTATAGCGTCTGATGCTTCTTCTGGCGTAAATGCATTCCAAAACCGGATTGGTCTCCTTGCTTGCTGCGCTTTCCATGTTTGATACCCCTTAAAAAATTAACTAAAAATAACACCCTGAGATGCGGACGGACATAACGGCAGAAACACTCAAAAACGGACTCTCAGCGGAGATACCGCTTATCATTCTGTTTGTCGCCGCCCTTATGTCACCGCTATTTGTTACCACACCTCAGAAAAGTCTTCATTCTTCAGAATTTCCGGATCTCTCTGAAACTCCAGAAGCTTGGCATATTTCAGATAGGAATTAACCGCCGCGCTGATGCTTACCGTCATCCCGTCCACGCCGTCCAGAAAGCCGCCCTTCACCACATAATGCTTAAAAAACGCCGTAAGCCCGTGGCTGAAAGGCGATAAAGCCCCGGCTCTTTTTCCTCTCTGATATAAATTCTTGGCAATGGCATTGGAGTAGCTGTCCGCCTTCCGGAAAAGCTCTCCTATGCCCCGGTAGGAATAATGGATAATGCTGCCGTTAAGCCTCCTGAAATCCCGGGCTTCCACATAGGAGTGCATGCGGACATCCTTCCACCGTACCTTAGTATGATCATAAAGCCGCACGCACACATCAGGGTACCAGCCGGAATGACGGATCCAGCGGCTCCCGATGTAGTTCTTTCGGGGGAAGCCGTAGGCCGGCACCGGAGACTCGCTGAGATTCAGGGCTTTGATTTCCGCCGCCATTTCCGGAGAAAGCCTTTCATCGGCATCAAGACTGAGCACCCACGGGGTTTCCGCAAGATCCGGCCCCACATTCTTCTGGGGCCCGTCTCCCAGATACTTCTGAATAACCACCTTGGCCCCGGCCTTTTCGGCGAGCTCCCGGGTGCGATCGCCGGAACAGGAATCCACCACGATGATGCTGGAGCATACCTGCTTCAGGCTTTCAATGCAGGCTTCAATATGCCTTTCCTCGTTAAGAGTGATAATAACTCCGGTAATCGGTTCCATAATGCCATCCCGTTCTTAGCGCCGCCGGAAGCCCCGCATCAGAAGAGGCCCCGACAATCATTTCAGACAAAGGGCGAAGGGTCGCCCTCCCCCTGTCTCAGAATCTGAATATCTCCGCTGTCCACCATGGACACCACGGTGGTGGGCTTTTCCGCCGTAAACCCGCCGTCCACAATCAGATCCACCAGATTTCCCAGCTTGCCTTCGATTTCATCAGGATCGTTTTCCGCCACGTCCCGGCCGGGAAGAATCAGACTGACGCTCATCACCGGCTCCGGAAGCTCGGCCAGAAGAGCCCGCATGATGGGATTTCCGGGAAGTCTGATGCCAATGGTCTTTTTCTTTTCGTTCATAAGCTTCCGGGGCACTTCCTTGGTCGCCTTGAGAATAAAGGTGTAGGGCCCGGGAGTATTATTCTTTATGAGCCGGAAGGAGGTATTGTCCACATGGGCATAAAGAGAAATGGTGCTGAGATCCGCGCAGAGCAGCGTGAAGTTATGATTCTTGTCCACCTCCCGGATCCGGAGAATGCGTTCCCGGGCCTTTTTGTCCTCCTGCTGACACACCAGGGCATAACCGGAATCGGTGGGCAAAACCGTCACCGCTCCCTCCAGAATCAGATCCCTGGCCCGGAGCACATTTCTGTTCTGGGGATTCACCGGGTGTATATAAAGTCTTTCTGCCATTTTTTTTTCCGCTCTCATCTACCGCTTTTAAGAACAACTCTGAGAAGGCCGGGCGGGCGGTCATGCCGGTCACTCCGAAGGCCGGGAAAAACTTCCTCTCTGGCCTCGGTTTCAAGCCGCCGTCATAAGACAATCGCCCTCTGGAAAACCTGAGCAAAGCGGCTCCCCGTATTTTAAAAAATATCGCCGCAAAAAAAGAGTACCAAACCCTGAAAATCCGCCTGATGCCTGATTTTTACCGCTTAAACCCCCGAAAACTGCTGTCCGGCCTTATAAAGGCTCTTAAAAAAACTTCCGGTCTCCTCCAAAACCTTCCGGTCTCCTCCGGCCGCCCTGTTTGTCAGGAGCCGGATCCGCTTTTCGACGGAGAGCCTTTCTCTCTTTTCGATCTCCCCCTGGCCTCTCCCCGTTATCATTCCGCGTTATTCCTGCCTGAGCTCCTGAGATGCAAGAAAGCCGCGTCAGAGGAAACTCCTCCCGGCGCGGCTTTCATCCTGCAAATTAAAAGGCGGCTCAGCCCTCAGGCGCGGCTAACACTCCAGCCTGAATTTCGGCGACTTCCACACCGGCTTTCCGGCTTCGGGAATGCTGAGATCCGTACCCAGATCCAGACTGGGCTTCTCATGATGGAAATCGGAACCGCAGGAGCACAGAAGCTCGTGCTTGTTGGCAATCTCTGTCAGAATAAACTTTTCCGACGACGATCCCTGCACGGCTCCGGTCACCTCTATAGCCTCGCCGCCGCAGCTCCTGAAATCCTTCACCAGCCGGAGAATCCATTTGTTTTTGAGACCGTAACGGCAGGGATGAGCCAGCACGGGAATGCCTCCGGCCGCCAGAATGGTCTTCACGATGGTGTCCATATCCGGCCAGTTCGGTTCCACATAAGCCGGCTTTCCTTCCCCCAAGTAGCGGGAAAAGCAGGACTCCTCGGTAGCTCCGGCGCCGACGCTCACCAGATATCTGCTGTAGTTTCCTCTGGTAATGGAGGCTCCCGGAGCCGCCATGGCCTTGGTCTTTTCATAAGCGTCCTTGAAGCCGTGCTTTTCCAGCCTGAGGCCGATTTCCCGGGCCCGGATGTCGCGCTTTTCCGCCTGAGACTTCTCCAGATCCCTGAGCTCCGGACTGGCCGGATCAATGCTGAGTCCCACAATATGGATCTGATTCCGGTGCCAGAGACATGAAAGCTCAATGCCGGCCACCACATGCATGCCGATGCTCTTTCCGGTCGCTACCGCCTCGGCCACGCCGGCGCTGGTATCGTGATCCGTCAGAGCCAGCACCTCCACGCCCTTCTTTTTGGCCAGAGCCACCAGCTCGGCAGGCGTATAGTGCCCGTCAGACGCCTTGGAATGAGAATGGAGATCATAACGCATGGGCCAGAGATGCACATCATCAAGTCCGGAATTATTTTCGCCGCTTTCCATCAGATTTACTCCCCTTTCTTCTTTCTGATACAAAAACCTGCCGCGGCCAGAACTGCAAGCCAGAACATGCTGAGGGATCCTCTGGTGTGGGAGGATTTTGAGGTGTAGGACTTTAAGGTGTCAGGGTAGGTAACCTCCCGGTCATGATTCAGCGTGGCCGTGCCCTTGGCCTCATCAATGACGAATACCCCCGTGTCCGGAGTCAGCATGACCGTTACCGGAACGGCATTCTGGTAATTCTCCCAGTCTGATTCGGTTTCATAACGGAAGGCCGAGGCCAGAATGATCCCCTCGTCATTGATGGCCACCGGCCATTCCACATAATAATATCCGCCGTTCTGAAGGCAGTCTGCTTCGCCCTTCTCGTTCCTGCCGCAAATGTAATCGTTAACATAATTGAAGGATCGATCCTGATCCGTATAGATAAACCCGGTCTGAGCTCTGTCCACGGCATAGTTAACCGGCTTTTTGTCAGCGGGATTGTCTCCCCAGCCCACCACCACGGAGTAGCTGTTGATGTCAGAGCCCTCGGCATTGGCTCCCCGGAACGGATAATCAGCGGCCGGGAAGGTTATCCTCGGAAAGTTATGATCGGCGCTGTAGGCGGAAATGCCGAAGTCAAGCGGCCGATTGGAATTCTTGCTCTTGTTCATCTTCCTGTTTGCAAGAATCACGCCCTTTTTGTTAATCGCCTGAACCCAAGTATACATGTTTTCATCATCGTTGCTTCCCGGCCGGGACATTCCCGTGATTTCCCAGCAGCGATCCCCCAGAGATAAATTATCCCCGTCTATGGTCACATCCCAGACGCAGGAGGTGTTGGCCGTGGAGGCTCCGGAGCCGAAATCGTCGGTGGCCGAATATCCTGCGGCCACAATTCGGTCATCAAGCTTAACCAGATCCATAATGGCGGCGGTGGACAGGGAATTCTCGCTGGAACCGATATCAATGTAGCCCTTGGCCTGAGTGCCGATAATGACCTCCCCGTCCTTCATTTTTTCCGGATCTATGAGCCAGACCGTGGCCTGGGTTCTGAAGCCGGGACATATGCGATAATCCCCGCCGGCCTCCCAGTTGCCGTGATAGCAGTGGGAAATAAATTTCTTGATATTGCCGTCATAATTGCCGAAGGAGCTGTATCCGCCCACCAGAATCCTGCCGTCCTCAAGGGGGAGAAAGGAAAGAGCGGTGGCATAGCCCCCCACCTCCTTGTAGGCCTCGGGATTATCTCCCCAGCCCAGAGGGTTCTGCAGAATAAAGGTCTTGCCGTTAAACCGGGCCACCCCCTCCCGCCGGTAATAGTTATACTCGGTATTGTATTCGGACTTGTTCACCCGGTAGCCGACGCCGTCGCCGTTTTCGTCAATGCGCAGCAATATCGCGGTATTTTCATCAGAGGAAACGGAATCCGTAACCCCGGTAACCTCAGGGGTGTAGTAGAGCATTTCATAGCGCCATTTTTCGGCATAATTCGGGTTACCGTCCCAGTAGGAATCGCAGACGCTGCCGTCAAGGATGTCATAGCAGTCCATGAACCTTCTGATATGCTGTCCGAGGTCATACTGATGCGGCGCCGTCATCATGCTGGAAAACATATTGTGCCGGTAGTACACCGAGGCCGCTTTGGGATTTTTTCCCTCGCTTAAGGACATGGCAAAGGGGCCGAAGGCGGCAAATGAACCGTTATTGACCTCGGTAATCTGAAATGCCGGCTTGGCGGCCCCGGCGGCAAAAGCCGGACTCCCCCAGAGACCGGCGACTCCGGCCAGGAGCATTCCCAAACCAAATCTGAAGGCTGATGACTTATCTTTTGACAACATTATTATTTCCTGCGACTTTTGCTGTTATATGTTCAATTGCTGTTATATGTTCAATTGCTGTTGTGTGTTCTGTTATTTATTCCGCTGCTGTCTGCTCTGCTGTTTGTTCCGTCCTGGGATTAACGCCGGCAGTCCGGTGATTATTTTCCGGCAATTTCAGGGATTCGCAATGGCTTCCAGCTCCTCCCAGCGGGCATAGGACTGCTCCAGATCGCTCTGACAGGAAGCATACTTTTCCTGATTGGCCTTCATGTCCTCCGGGGACAGAGCGGCATAATCACTGCTCCCGAAGAGCTGCTCCAGCTCTGAAATGGCCTTCTCCAGTTCCTCAATGCGGGCCGGCAGGGATTCGAGCTCCCTGTTTTCCTTATATGACAGCCGGCGGGGGCGGGGGTTCTCCCGTTTTTCCGCGGAAGATCTGTTTACCGGGGGCTTCTCCGGGATTTTACCAAAATTTTCCCGGGGAGCCGCGGTAATTTTTTGCGGCTCCTTCTGAGCCTCCCGGGCCTCCAAAGCCGCCCGGACGTCGGAATAGCCGCCGATAAAGGTTTCCGCTCTCCCGGTGCCGTCAAAGTACCAGGTCTCGGTCACCACCCGATCAAGAAAATACCGGTCATGGCTGACCACCATCAGGGTAGCTGAAAAGTTTTCCAGAAGCTCCTCCAGAAGATCCAGAGTCTCGATATCCAGATCATTGGTGGGCTCGTCCAGAATCAGGAGATTGCACGGCTTCAGAAAAATCCGGGCCAAAAGGAGCCGGTTCTTCTCGCCGCCGGAAAGAGCCTTCACCGGGGTGCGGGCCCGTTCCGCCGAAAACAGAAAATCCTTGAGATAGCTGTAAATATGCAGCTTTTTGCCCCCGGCCTCTACCTCGGTTTTGCCGGGAGCCAGGTTGTCCATCACCGTCTTTTCGGGATCCAGCTGCTCCCGGTACTGATCAAAAAACGCCACTTCAAGACGGCTTCCGGTTTTTATTATGCCGGAGGCCGGCTTAATATCCCCCAGCAGAGCCTTGATAAGGGTGGTTTTGCCGGTGCCGTTGGCGCCCGCAATGCCGATCTTGTCGCCCCGCACCACATAGGCGGAGAAATCCCGCAAAAGCTCCCGATCCCCCATGCGGAGACAAAGATCCGTGATCTCAAAAACGATCTTTCCCGACAGTTCTCCCCCGCCGGCCCGGAGTCTGACATTGCCGAGACGGTTTCTTCTCTCCTGATGCTCCCGGCGCATTTCCCGGAGCCGGCGCACCCGGCTGTCGGATCTGGTGAGACGGGCCTTGATGCCCTTCCGGATCCAAGCCTCCTCCTGGGAAAGCCGGCGGTCAAAGTCCTCGTTGCGGATCTCCTCCAGCCGGAGCGCCTCCTTCTTGGCGGAAAGATAGCTCTCAAAATTCCCCGGAAAGGAGGTGATCTGCCCCCGATCCACATCCGCCACTCTGGTGGCCACGGCATTGATAAAGCTGCGGTCATGGGAAATAAAAACCACCGCTCCGGGAAAGGCCCGGATAAAATCCTGCAGCCACTCAATAGCCGGAATATCCACATGGTTGGTGGGCTCGTCCAGAAGGAGGAGATCCGGAGCTGCAGCAAGAGCCCGGGCCAGCGCCACCTTGCGGAGCCAGCCTCCGGAAAGAGTGTCCATTTCGCTGTCGGGATCCAGCTTCATGAGGCTGAGAATACGCCGCACCTCCTTGTCATAAACCCAGCCGTGGGCGGCCTCAATGATTTCCCCCAGCTCCGAAAGGCGGCTCTGATTGGTTTCGGGATCCCTTATCAGAAGAAAGTATTCCGAAAGAGCCGCCCCGATCTCCGGCACGCCCCGGGCCGCATAGCAGTAGACCGGAAGCTTAAGATGGGCCGGGGGATCCTGCTCCAGGCGGGAAATCCGGAGCCCCTGCTTCACGATTCTCCGGCCGTCGTCGATATTAACGGAGCCCTCCATGATTTTAAGGAGGGTGGACTTCCCGGAGCCGTTTCGGCCCACCACGGCGACTCTTTCATGCTCCTCGATGGAAAGAGAAGCCCGGTCAAAAAGCGGAGCCGCACTGTAGGAGAGGTAAATGCTGTCCAGATTCATGAGAGACATCAGGCCGGTTCCTCTCTGTTTTGAGATGCGGAAGCGCCGGACGGAACCCCGGTTTTGCCGGCGGGGGCCGAATCCCCCGGAGCCGCCTCCCGGAGCACGAAGCAGCAGTGGATCTTCTTATTCCGGCTGAAATCCTCGGGCAAAGTCTTCAGGGACACGTCCTCAAAGGTCAGTCCCAGAGCGGCCACCGCCGCAGTGTCCAAATGGAAATTCCGCTTGTTGTTGGAAAATATAATCACCCCGTGCGGTTTCAGGAGCCTCTTAAGATCCCGGAGGAGATCCGCATGATCCCGCTGCACGTCAAAGCTTTCCTCCATTCTCCGGGAATTGGAAAACGTCGGCGGGTCTGCAAAAATCAGGTCAAAGCGATCCCCGCAGGTCTTGATCCATTTCAGGCAGTCCGCCTGCACAAACTGGTTCCGGGGATTTTTAACGCCATTGGCCTTCATGTTCTCCCGGGCCCAGTTAAGATAGGTGCGGCTCATGTCCACCGTAGTCACGCTGCGGGCGCCGTTAACCGCGGCGTAGACGCTGGCGCTGCCGGTATAGGCAAAGACATTGAGCACATCCCGTCCCGGGCTCATTTCCCCCACCATGCGCCGCGCCAGCCGATGATCCAGAAAGAGTCCGGTATCCAGATAGTCCCAGAGATTGACGATAAAGCAGCAGCCGTATTCCCGGATAAGCAGGGTTCTTTTGGTTTCGCTGAGCTTCTCGTACTGACTGTCCCCCTTTTTGCGCTCCCGCACCTTAAGGACGATATTCTCTCCGGGGATATCCAGCACCTCGGCCACGGCGGCGATCATGTTAAGAAGCCGCCGGTGAGCGACGTTGACAGGGATGGTTTTCGGGGCCTGATACTCCTGCACCAGAACATAATTGCCGTAAAGATCGATGGCGGCGGCGTAATCCGGGAGATCCGCATCATAAATGCGATAGGCCTCAAGGCCCTCTCTCCGGGCCCATTTACTGAGCCGCTTCAGATTCTTCCGGAGCCTGTTGGCAAAATCCGCGGCAATAATGGCCTTTTCTCCGGAGTCCGGGCTTTCCCGGGACAGCTCTCCCGGAGCCTTCTCCGGAGTTTTAAGAGCGGCTTCGTCCGGAGCCTGTTCCGGGAGCTTATCCGGCTCTCCGTTTTTTCCGTTCTCTCCCTTTTCTCCGTTTTCTTGAATCGGCTCCTCCCTTCTTATGGCAAAGGTTCTGAGCTCGCAGGGAATGGCGCCGTTAAAGAGACGGTAGGTGCGTTCCGCGCGGAGTCTTAAACAGCTTAAAAGATCCTGAGAGGAGGAGATAATCCCGGCCCGCCAGCCCGGAAACTCGCTTCTGATTTTGTTGCCCAGAGATGTGTAAAGCTCCAAAAGCTCCGCGAAATTCCCCAGCCGCTCGCCATAGGGAGGATTGCAGAACAGGACTCCCGGCTCGGCCTCCGGAAAGGGATTTCGGAGACTCCGGATATCGCAGACATCCACCTGAATAAGATCGGTGAGTCCGGCCTTCGCAATATTATCCCGGGCCCGGGCCACCACCTCGGGATCGCTGTCAAAGCCCCGGAAGCGGATCCCGGCCTCCAGAAGCCGCTTTTTGCCGGCGGCGGCTCTTTCCCGGGCTTCGGCCTTGAGCCGGGCCAGCAGGGAGGCATCAAAATTCCGAAGCCCCGCAAAGCCGTAGCGGCGCCTCAGAAGCCCCGGAGCCATATCCGCCGCCTTCATGCAGGCTTCAATAAGGAGGGTGCCGGATCCGCACATGGGATCCACCGCATTTCCGGTAACATAGCCGCTTCTGACGATAATGGCCTGCGCCAGGTTTTCCTTCAGGGGCGCGGCTCCCGCTCTGGCGCGGTAGTCCCGGCGGTGCAGGGATTCCCCGGAAAGGTCAATGGAAACGGTGACATTGTTCTTTTTGTCCAGATGGGCATTGATTCTGACGTCCGGGTTTTCCCGGTCAACATTGGGCCGAAAGCCCGTCTGTCTGGAAAAGCGGTCACAGATGGCGTCCTTCACCCGCACGGCGCCGTACTGGGTATTTCTGATAAACTGATTGCTGCCGTTGAAATCCACAGCGATGGTGGTCTGATTGTCAAAATATTCCTCATAGCGGAGACTGTAGGCGCCATTGTAAAAATTGATGTCATCTCCGGCATAGAAGGTACCCAGAGCCAGAAGCACTCTGGTGGCAAACCGGGTTTCCAGACAGATCCGGATGCCGGTCTCCGTATCTCCGGCAAAGCTGACGCCAGCGATGGTTTCCTTGACATTGGCGGCTCCCAGAGCGGAAAGCTCCTCCCGGAGCAGGGCTTCCAGCCCCCGGGGACAGGCTGCAAAATAATTCAGCATAGATCAAACCTCGTTTTAAGTCCCTGTATTATATCAAAACGGCCCGGCCGGGAAAATTCCGGCAGGTGGGAATGACAGAGCAATACAAAGCACGGATCCCCGGAAAGAAACAGGAAAGAGTCCGCAACCGGAACTTAAGCAGCAATCAAACAAAGGAAATAATTAGAAAAAGCATTTGAGAGAACTTTTGAATGGTACCCAGAGAGGGACTTGAACCCTCACGATTTTACTCACTGCCACCTGAAGACAGCGTGTCTACCAATTCCACCACCCGGGCGCAATAAAAGGTAAAATGCCGATTCTGAAATTAAGCCTGACCGAGCGAATCACTTTCGATCAAACTATGGTACCCGAGGCGGGACTTGAACCCGCACGCCGCTAAGCACTACCACCTCAAGGTAGCGTGTCTACCAATTCCACCACCCGGGCA
>NZ_JBGVBR010000235.1:0-19668 GCF_045225735.1 Succinimonas sp.
AACCTCTGTCAGAGGCTGGTATAACTCATTATGCTTGAAGAACTGTGCTGAGACCCGATCCAAAGCAAAAAGCCCAGTGCTGAGCAGGTCCGCTGAGACCACGTCGATATTGTAAGATGCAAAGACCTCATAAAGCTTTTGCTGGGAAAACTGCAGCTCCTGGATGGTGAGTTTTTCAGGGGGATCGATCTCGGCTGTTTCCGATTTCGGTAAAATAACCGGGGCGTTCATTTCAAATTCTCCATTTACACGGTTTTAAGGAGACAAAGCCTTATGATACAAGGCTCTATAATGATAAGAGGCATGTACTTCTTTATATGCAATTGTCGAAAATCAAAAACAGAAAGCAACAGAACCGATTCATTGTTCCACAAGTCTGCCCGCAGGAAAAAGAATAAGATTAAAAATTAGCAGAGAAGATCTCAAAAATAGATAAATTGCAGAAAACGAACTCGTTTAGCAAGATAATCAGGTGCTTATAATACCCAAATTTACATCTGGTTTAACCCAAGACTAAAGCTCAAGTTTAGATTATGCTGGCATCAGTCTTGGGAAGAATGACCGTTGTGATTACCTAATTACATATTATTCAGGCAATGAGATGCATACGTTATGTATCGATTATTCCTGCTGATATCAAGATTTTCCTTGTCTTGAGAGAGGATCTCGGTTTACTCCCGCCCTCCGGATAATATCGCCCCTCCGATTTCCTCCGGCCGGATATCCTTTTTAACCCCGCCCCCCGGAGATCCGTTTGTTTTCCAGACTATGTAAGGAGTGGCGGTATCCCCTCCGGTAATAAGATCCGGCAGGTTGGGAAGATGATCTCCGTACAGTGCCATCACCCCGGGCCTCTCCGCTTTTGAGAGCCCCTCTGCCAGCATCCCCATCATGGCATCGGCATTTTTAACGTGAGCGAGGTAGCGGCATACCGGATCCGAGAGTCCGAGGATTTTGGGGGCATCTCCGTCCGGAAATTCCTTTTTAAAGCGTCCCGGAAGCCAGGGGCCGTGACTTTCCATGGTAATGGCAAAGGAGAACACCGGCTGTGAACTTTCCCTGATGATATCCGTCATCGCCTCCGCTACGCTATTATCGCTGATGTAGGGCCCATAGGTATCCCTTTTCGGGAAGCTTTCAATAGTTACAAATTCCTGAAACCCAAGATGCGGTATTGCCCGGTGCCTGAAGAAAAATTCCCGGTGAAATGGATGCATGCAGATGGTACGGTACCCGAGCTCCCGGAGGAAATACGCCAAAGACCATACCGGGGATCTGAGAGCTGCGAGATACGGGTAGAAGGCATAGGTGCCCAGCGCTTCCGGAGGGAGGCCTGTTAGAGCGGCAAATTCCGTGCGCAGGGTGTAGGCTCCGAAGTCCCGCACCCGGAAAGCGCCGCTCTGTCCCTGTGAACGCAGCCTGTCCCAGTTTTTAAGGATATCCCGGGGTACCGCCCCGGAGAATACCCGGGGATCGCAGAAGGATTCCGCCTGCACCAGAAAGATGTGCGGCAGCTTTTCAGGCGAAGGCGGCCGGGCAATGAGCTCACGGCAAGAATCTCCCCATACCGGCGGAGCAACGGGGTCCGGCGCTGCGGATTTTGGCATGCTGTTTTCAGTGCTTCCCTGACACTGGGGTTTCGGGGACAGCGGATTACTGATATGCCAGGTAAGGTGCAGTATTGCCGCTCCCAGAGGCCCGAAGCTTTCCGCATCCTGGCGGGCATCGAACTTTAGCGGAAAGGGCGTGAGAAGCCATCTGGAAAGAGGGGCGGATACGGAGCGGGGGGCGAGAGCAAGCATAACGATTAAAGTTGGCGGGAGTCCTGCGATCACCATCCAAACCCATGAGATATCCTCTGTCTCTGAAAGCAGCCATAACAATACGCCAAGCCCGCCGAAGACAACACTTCCGGCGACAATCATTCGGCAGGGCAGAAAGGGGAGATAGAGTCCCGGAAAGCGGATTACCTGCCAGCCCAAAGCCAGATCCGTGATAACCAGAGGCTCCTCCCGGAGAGCCTTTTTTTTGGCGGCATTGGCGATATAGAGAGCCATAATGAGCAGGGCCGCCAGGAGACACGCAAAAGCTCCCCGGCTGGTCAGAATTAGCAGCAGGGCGTAAATCCAGATGCTGATAAGGAAGGAGGCTGCATCCCCAAATGATGGATGCCGGGGCAGACTGCTGCCTGCGGCTATGCGGTGCAGTATCACCGTAAAAACCAGAAGAGGGCCGTACCAGAAGATGCATCCGGGGATACTGAGAACGTTTAACGCTGCGGAAATGCCGTTCAAGACAAAGCTCCCAGCTGAAGCTCGTAAAGATCCCCCATGTCATGCTTTTCTTTAAGAGGCCCTTGGGCCGGAATTTCCCGTACGGGCTTAAAGCCCTGTTTGAGATAGAATGCCCGGGCCCGGGCGTTATCCCTCCAGCAGAATAGGCTCAGGGAATTCATGCCGAGGCTTTCCGTCCAAAAGCGGGCATAGTCCATCAGGGCATCGGCCATTCCCTGTCCCCGTACCCCTGCGGCTACCCACAGGGTGTTGATATAGAGACTGCCGGGCGCTGCAGCGGTGAGGAGCTCTCTCAGGGGATCCAGACGGGAGGGGGCGATCATGCGCTCCATGATGGCCGGAATGCCTTGGTTTTCCGAGGGATATGCAAAAAGAAGTCCGGCAGGATCGCCGGCAATTTCAGCCAGCACGCAGTTCCGGTAGCTGTAGTGCGAAGAGCCGTCCCTGAGGGCCGTGGTAAGAACGTACTCCGGGCTGATGCCGGGAATAAGCCCCTTGAGGAGAGTGTCAACGACATCCGGAGATACCTCCCGGATGCAGGCTGCCAGCGCCGGAGTGTCATCCGCCGCCGCCGCCCGAAAAACCGGTTCATTACTGCTTACATCACTGCTCATTCAGCGTTTCCTTGTTTTCTGCGCTGTTCCCGGCTGGGGGAACAGCGGTGTCTTCCGCTGCATTAACTGCGGCTTTTTCCTCTTTAATATTTTCGTTATCTTCATTTGCCGGAGTCCCGGCTGTCTGATTTTCCGGAGTCCCGGCGGCATCGGGAATTCCAGATCCTTGATTATCCGGATGTGCTGTTTCTTCCGGAGTCTCGCCAGGATCCGCCTCTATCGGAAGCTCATTTTCCGTCGCATCCTTACTGTCCGGCTTGTCTTTGTCAGGTTCGTCCTCTCTTGCGTCATCAGGGGATTTTTCAGCGCTTTCGGGATGAGGCTTATTGCCATCAAAAGCGCTTTTTTCGGAGGCGCTGTTTTCAGGATCTGTCGTGTCAGCTGCTTCGGCGGGTCGTACCTCTTTTACCCAGGCTTTGGGCTCCACCGCCATTTCGATAGCGGTTTCGTTCTTTCCCTTAATGACTCCCATGCGGAGCAGCGAGGCCACGATAGCGTCATGAATGCCCTCCGGAGAATAGAAGTTGCCCGGCACCAGGGCGTCATGCTTCAGCACCTTGATAAATTCGTTCAGAAGTCTTTCATTGGGTCTGGGAAGGGCCGTCCAAAAATCAGCCAGGGACATCTGACTTTTATCCGCGGCCAGACCGGGCATGGCATAAATGCATTCCCCCAAGCAGTAGACCGGTTTGTTCTGTCTGAGCGCGGTAAGGCCGATGGTGCTGTTGCACAGTATAAGTCCCCGAGCCTTATTGATAAGGGGCCCGGCCTTGATTTCCTCCACAAAGCGCAGGCGGTCGGAGCATCCCGTGGCCCGTCCCAGAGAACGCATGTAACGGCGGTAGTTCCTAAGGCCGTTGTCCAGCGGATGATTCTTAAAAAACAGGAAGGCATCCTGGGGGGCGTTTTTCGCAAAATCCGTAATCACCATGGCCATGCATTCCAGCATGCCGGTGAAGGGAGAATGGCGGCGCACCTGAGAATCGGCATCAAGCTGCAGCGGCATGAGATAGAACGGAGTTTTGCTGCTGAGAATGGCGCGGGTAACCTCAATGCCGTGTCTTCGGCGTTTATGACGGTTCAGGTATCTGGGAATATGTCCCGTAAGCTCCCGGCCGATGTTGTAGGGGCGATGGGTATGGTAATTGGTAAAAAAAGGCCACAGGAGCACATTGCCCACATGATGCCAGGCGGTTTTCAGAACCCGGTCGATCATGGGATCCGGTGCGGAGGAGGGCGGCGGCAGCTTGGCATCGCTGATATGGAGGGCTCTTTCATGGACTTCCTCCGGAGTGCGGGGGAGGGTGGAATAGGCATTTACCCCGTCCTCCTCCAGAGTGAGATAGCCCGGACGCAGGTAGCCCTCCTCGTAAACCCAGATGCGGTTTCCCCGGAGTCTGGCCAGCCAGATAGCTTCCCGGTGCATGGGGCGCCAGTCACCGATAAGAACCAGATCGGTAACCTGATACTGCTTCATGAGATTGCTGATCCAGAGCGGCCACTCGTATACATGCCCCTGCCACCAGTGGGTGTTGCCGGAGGGCCAGTAGAACACGTCTCCGCCGCAGAAGTTGACGCGACGCACCTCGCAGCCCTCCTGCTCCAGGATTCTTCCCAGCTCCCGGAAGAAGGGGCTCAAAGGCCCCTCAAGAAACAGAAAAACGCGCTTTTTATTTGGCATAGGATCTGGCCTTCTCCCGCGCTAGGGGCAAGGCTTCCGCAGCCTGGGACACGGCAGTCCGGATATCCTCCGGGGTATGCAGGGCGGAAATGAAGAAGCGGAGCCTGGCCTTGCCTTCCTCGACGCCCGGATAAATGACGGGGAGCGCCAGAATGCCCCGGTTCCGCATTTCCTGGGCAAACACGGCGGCGGACAGGGAATCCCCCACCATAACGGGCACCACGGAATAGCCCTGAGATTTTCCGGTATCAAGACCGTATTCCCGGGCCAGCTTAAGAAAGCTCTGACCGTTTGCATGCAGTCTTGCAATGCGTTCCGGCTCCTCCCGCATAATGCGGATGGCGGCATTGGAGGCGGCGGCCACGGCAGGGGGCATCCCCACGCTGTAAACAAAGCCCGGCGCCTTGTATTTTAAAAACTCGATAAGAGCGGCAGAGCCGGCAATGTAGCCGCCGCAGCCGCAGAAGGACTTGCTGAGGGTGCCCATCCAGATATCAACGTCTTCAGCTTTTATCCCGAAGTGTTCTCTGACACCTGCGCCGGTTTTGCCGGCTACGCCCATGGAATGGGCTTCGTCAATCATAATAAGGCAGCCGTGCTTTCTTTTAAGCTCCAGAAGCTCGGGAAGCCGGCAGAGGCAGCCATCCATGCCGAAGAGTCCCTCGGTTACGATGATGGCTCTCTGATAGCTGTAGCGATGCTCCTCCAGGATCTTGTCCAAAGCGGCGATGTCATTGTTGGGAAAGGCATAGCGGGCGGCTCCGGAAAGTGCGGCCCCCAGAAGCAGGGAGTTATGGCAGAGAGCATCGTAAAAAATAACATCCCGGGGCCCGAAAAGACATCCCAGAGTGGACATGTTGGCTCCGTGTCCGCTGACATAGCAGACAGCGGCCTCGGTTCCCAAAAGAGCGGCTATTGAGGCCTCCAGTTCCCGGTGGGGCGGGCGTTCTCCGGCGGTAAGCCGGCTTGCCGAGGCGGACATGCCGTACTTCGCCGCGGCGTCACCGGCGGCTTTCAGCACCCGGGGATCTCCGTTAAGACCCAGATAATCGTAGCTGGAGAAGTTCAGATAATCCCGCCCTGCGATAACGGTATGATTGGTGGCCAGACCGTCATGAAGCACATAATAGACGTCGTCAAGACCGATTTCCCGGGCTACCGCCTGCTGCACCTGGATTTCCGTATACCCCGGCAGCGTGTCAAAGCGGAGAAGTTCGGGGGCGATCTGCCGCCGAGCGGTACGGCCTTCCGGCGCCTGAGCGGGAGCCTGCCCCCGCATGGCTGCCAGAAGACGTTCCTTATCTGCCAGGCTCATGCCGAAGCGTTTTTTGCCTGCCGGGGTTTCTGCGTTCATTACTGCTTCTCCACTTCTTTAAGGACTTTGCCGGCCAGAGCATCATTGACGGCAATGCTGTGGCTGGCTTCCAGAGCGGTACGGATATCGCCGGTTTCGTTTTGGCCGTCCTCCAGAAGAGCCATGATGCGGGCGGCAATGTCCCGGATACTGGAGCCGGCGCTGAGACTGCCCATGAGAGACCGGCCCTCCAGCCGTTCCTCCAGAGCCGCCAGAAGCTCCACGGCCATCAGGGAATCCATGCCCAGATCAGCAAGCGGGGCGGCGACCTTCAGGCCGGAGGCCGGTATCCGCATAATGCGGGCCACGGCGGCGGTGACGATTTCGGTAATGCGGTTCAGAGCCTTTTCCGGCGGCAGATTTTTTACAATGGACGCCAGAGAGGTTTCTGCGTCGCTGTCCCCGGCATCGGCGATTCTTAAGGGGGTAAACCGGGGATGTTTTCCGGCCGGAAGCCGGGAGAGCCGTTTCCAGTCTGCCATGAATACTGCCGGCGCCGGTTCCCCGGAGGCGGGGAGCTTTTCCAGAGCATCCAGAGCCTGAGAGGCTGACAGGGGAGTAATTCCGGTGACCCGCTCCAGAGAATCCAGAGCGTGTCTGTCCCGTGTCAGCATGCCAGCGTCTCCGATGGCGCCCCAGCCCACGGCCAGTCCCGGAAGTCCCAGACTGCGGCGCAGGGCGGCCAGACTTTCCAGCCCCATGTTGGCAGCCACATAGTTGGCCTGCCCGGGATTCCCCATGAGGGTGGTGGCGGAGGAATACATGACAAAGAAGTCCAGCTTTTTGTTTTGGGTAAAGCGGTGAAGATTGATGGCTCCGCCCAGTTTGGGTCTGAGGGATCGGGAGATTCGTTCCGGAGTCATAGCGGTTATCATGCCGTCATCCAGCACGGCCGCGGCGTGAATAACGCCCCGGAGCGGCGGGAGGCCGGCAAGAGCCCGGTCAAGGTTTTCCGCAAGGGTGTCATAGCAGGTGACGTCCTGAGCCAGGGCGATAATCTGGCGTTTCTGTCCCTCGGGAAGTCCCAGGGAAGCCAGCTCCTCCAGAGAGGCGGCGTTTTCCGGAACAGGGCCGCGGCGGCTCAGGAGAATCAGAGCTCCGGCACCGCGGGCGGCCAGTCTCCGGGCCGTCTCAAGGCCGAAGCCGCCGAGCCCGCCGGAAACAATATAGCTGCCCTCCGGACTTACCGGCAGGGCGGAGCCGGCCTGAGTATCTCCGCTCTTCGGAACGGAGGCCGGAGGCGCAATGACGATTTTTCCGGTATGCCGGGACTGCTGCATGGCGCGGAAAGCCTGTTCGGCCTCGCCGGAGCTATAGAGACTGTACGGCAGAGGATGCCATTCGCCGGAATGGAAGTATGCCATGATCTCCCGGAAGATCCGCTGTCCCTGAAGCGGCTTTTCCTTAATGAACTGATCCACATCAACCCCGAAGAAGCTGATATTGTTCCGGAACGGCCGGAGTCTCAGATCGTTGTCGGTGTAGAAATCCCGCTTGCCTAACTCCAGGAACCGGCCGAAGGGACGAAGCAGACGGAAGCTCTGATCCATACCTTCGCCGGCCAGAGAATTCAGCACGGCATCCACTCCCTCGCCAGCGGTATCTGCCAGAATTTCATCATGGAAGGACAGAGAGCGAGAGTTATAGACATGATTAATTCCCAGCAGCTTCAGCATGTGCCGCTTGTCCGGGCTTCCGGCGGTAGCGTAAACCTCAAGGCCCAGAGAGTAGGCGATCTGGATGGCGGCCAGCCCTACGCCTCCGGCGGCGCCGTGAATAAGGATCCGTTCTCCGGGTTCCATGCGAGCCAGATGCTTTATGGCATACCAGGCCGTGAAGAAGGCCACCGGCACCGTGGCGGCATCGGCAAAGCTCCATTCCTCCGGAAGCGGGGTTAAGGCATGCTCTTCCGTCAGGGCGTAACCGGCAAAGCAGCGGGGACCGAAGGCGAGCACCCGGTCTCCCGGAGCGACTGCGGTTACCCCGTCTCCCACGGCATCAACAACGCCGGCGCATTCAATGCCGAGACCGGAACCGGAGAAGCCGTTTTCCAGAGCCTCCTCCGGCAGCATGTTCATAGCCCACATCACATCGCGGAAATTAAGTCCCGTGGCCCGTACCGCCACTCTGACCTGTCCCCGGCCGGGAATCGGAAGCGGCCCCGGGATCCAGCGGAGCATCTCCAGACGTCCCGGAGAAAGGGCGTCCAGGGTGAGGTTGTCGCCCCGGGAGCCCGCTGAACCGGAATCCAGAGAGCGGGAGCGGAGAACATAGCGGTTTTCCGGAGCGATGATAACCTCTCTCTCCTCAGCGGGACTGAGAAGCTCTCTTGCGGCCCCGGTGATAACCTTTTGGTTAAAATCCGGATCCGCCTCTCTGAAATGGAGATCCGCGCACAGAGTTTCCAGAGCCGGCATTTCATTCATGATAACTCTGGCAGCTCCGATAACGGCCGCCTCTCCGGGCTTGATGCGGGAGGCTCGATCCTCG
Organism: Succinimonas sp.; assembly: GCF_045225735.1. Taxonomy (NCBI): domain Bacteria; kingdom Pseudomonadati; phylum Pseudomonadota; class Gammaproteobacteria; order Aeromonadales; family Succinivibrionaceae; genus Succinimonas; species Succinimonas sp. The sequence goes on from NZ_JBGVBR010000235.1 coordinate 8,434, forward strand.
GGACATGAGAGAGCATTAAGAGTCAGGATCCGCAGCTTAGCAGCCGGAGATCCGGCCAAAGTCCAGCCCCGGACGAGCTCCGTCAGGGCGGAAACATGGTTTTCAGAAGCGGCGATATCAAGGCCGTCGCCCCCAGGAGTCATGGCAAAAACGCATATTATCGGTTTACCACAGTCGGCCAGATTTTCAAAAACGGTTTTCCAGTGCTCCCTGCTGTCGGGACGGCACTGCCAGAGGTCTCCCTGAAGCACAGTTTCCGTTCCCGGTGTAAGCCGGATCACGCCGTCTTCCTGATCCCGCGCCCGGAGAGCCAGCTCGTTAAGGAGGTTATTTATGTTATCCGGAGCCGGATTGCCTGAGCAGAGAAGCCAAGTAACTCCGCTGCCTGCGGTTTTTTCCGGAACAGCGGAAGCATTCTCACAGGAAGCCCGAGCCAGCAGGATAAAGCCGGGGGCGGCTGGATCCGTGCGAATTTCCTGAATATCGGCAAAGCCGGCATTTTCCAGAGCCCGGCGCCATTCCTCCGGGGGCATAAGCCGGGATACGGCCCCGGATCTGTCAGGATCTGCTATCCACCAGGAATCATGCTGCCCCCGGAGGAGGTCATCAATAATATTCGGAGCGTTTTCCGCCAGTATGAAAAGCCCGTTGCCATGCAAGGCGTTATGGCAGCGCTTCAGAGACAGGGGAATGTCATCTGCCTCATGGAGACAGTGGCAGGCCACGAGGGCATGTGCCTTCACCGGAGCCTCCGCGGTTTCGGGATCCCATTTCAGGGTTTCCAGCGGTGCATCCTGGAAAGCGGCATCCGCTCCCTCCAGAAGGAGACGGAGATTCTTTTCCGCATTTTCGTTCTTTCCGGCGAGGATCCTCTGATGACGCCGGAGCGCCGGAGACATCAGCCGGGCGAGAGAGGAGTCGTCGGCATCGATTTCCAGCACTGAAACAGCTGATGCCGTCCCGGCGAGATATTCCTCGAGAGCATAGGCCGCAAGCTCACCGTCATGACGGTATTCCTGCCGGCGGTATTCGGCTCGAAGCGGATGATCCTCCGGCAGCGGAGCCGCGTTTTCCGGAGCGGCTTCATCCCCCAGCAGAATGCGGTGAGCATTGGCCAGCAGCAGGTTTGCCGCGGAGCTTTCCGGGGATTCCGCCATAAGAGTGTTCCAGATATCCGCAAAGGAGGGCAGGCTGTCAGTGAAGGCGGCATTCCGTGAGCTCAGATACTCCTCCAAATGCACGGCAAGCTCGGCAAAGCGGAAGCCGGCATCTCCATCCCTGAGTTCCTTCGCCAGAGTCAGGGCGGTCATTTCCTGGAGGGGCTGGATTTCATCGCAGAAACGGCGGAAACCGCTGTCCCGGGCCAGATCCTGAGCCCGAATCCGGAGCTTTTCAGCGAGCTCTCCAATAGCAGCGCTTCCGGCAGCCTCCGCATTTTGCGGATGCGGCAGCGGCACGGCAAAGGTGGCATAGGATGAGGGAGCGGGCGCTTTAAGCTGCTCCACGGCACGGGCCTGACCGCCCTCCAGCCGGAAGAGCTCCCGGCCGTTTTCGTCCAGAAGATAAAGATCGCAGACCACAGTGCGGGGGGAGGCTCTGACCCGGCGGGCCAGAGCGAAGGCCGGCCGTCCCGGCCTAATTAGTACGCAGCGATCGAACCAGCAGGGCATTCTCGGGGCCGGACATTCCTCAATAAGCTCCGGAATCAGAGGGAACAGGAGCTGGAGTCCGCCGTCAAGAAGAGGCGGCGGTATCAGCATGCCGTTTTCCCAGACAGGAGCGGGGGAGACCGGCGGCTGGAACCGGGCCAGAATTTCCGAGCCATTCTGCCAGCAGTTTTCCAGCGGACGGAACACGGGGCCGTAGGACATATTGGCCTTTTCGGTGAGGGCGTAAACCCTATCAGCGGCAACGGGACTGCCGAAGCCGGCGGGATTCCCGGCATCCTTGCAGGTCATGGCGCTGATCCCGGAGGTGACAATGCGGCCCCGGGCGTTCAGTGTCCAGGGTTCATCTTTCATATAGGATCGGGACAGGATCCGGATCTCGCCGTCGGTATCGTCAATCACGGTACGGAGCACCACGGGCTCGCGTTCCCGGAGTAGCACCGGCCGTAAAATAGCAGTGTTCAGCAGGGCGGGCTTTTTTTCATCCGGATCAGCGTTTTTTGCTGCGGCCAGAGCCATTTCCAGAAAGGCCGCCGCCGGATAGTAAACGGTGTTCCCGATCTTATGATCCCGAAGCCAGGGGAAGCTTTCGGGGTCGATGACATTTTCCCAGACCTTTTGACGGCTGAGCCGGCGTCCCAGAAGCGGGTGATCGCCGGAATTCCTGACAAAGCCCTGACATTCCGGAGTGGGGGCGAGACGGCAGTCCTGATTGTTCCAGGGATAGCGAGGCAGATCCCGGACTTTACCGGGGCCGGCAAAGCAGGCTTTAAGATCCAGAGGCCAGCCGTGAACCCAGGCGTTCTTCCAGGCACTTTGGAACTGTTCCGCACCGCTCATCCGGGACAGCGTTCCGCCGACCCAGCCTTCAATGGCCCCGCCGTTTGCCGCATCAGCCCGGTCAAGGCCGCTTCTGAGATAGCGGAGCAGAATGCTGTGAGGGCCGATTTCCAGAAAGTGCCGGACTCCCAGGGTGATGGCGGTCTGTTCGGCCTCCCGGAAGAGCACCGGCTTCCGGACGTTTTCCCACCAGTAGGAGGCCGGGCATCCTTCATGATGCTCCTTTCCGGTGACGGAAGAAATAAAGCAGAGAGCAGGAGCCTGGGTCTTAAGTTCCCCGAGATCTTTAAGGAGATCCTCATGCACCGGATCCATAGCGGAGCTGTGGAAGGCGTAGTTAAGAGGCAGCATCTTGAAGAAAATCCGGCGGGCTTTAAGCACGGCGCCGAGCTTTTCCAGGGCGGCGGCATCACCGCTCAGGGTTACCGCATCAGCGGCATTGCTGCCCGCAAGCTCCACTCCGGGGTAATTTTCCATAAGCTCCCGGGCTTCCTCGGGGCTGATGCTGGCGGCCGCCATGCGTCCGGCCCCGGCAGTGCTTTCCTGATGCTTGCTGCGGCAGTAAATAATACGCACAGCCTCGGGGAGCGACACTGCCCCGGTATACCAGGCAGCGGCCACCTCGCCCACACTGTGCCCGAAGGCGGCATCGGCACGAATTCCGGCAGCGTCAAGTGCAGCGCAGAGTCCGGCCTGCAGTGTAAAGAGGAGCTGCTGGGCCACATCCGTGCGGGCCATATCTTCGGGGGAGACGGTATTCATGAGTTCCAAAAGATCCTGTCCGGACAGGGGCTTCATAAGAGCGGCGATTTCCCGTACCCGGGCGGCGAAGACGGGGTTTTTCATCATGTCCCGGCCCATGCCGGCCCACTGTCCGCCGTTTCCGGAGAATACAAAGGCTGTTTTAACCGGCTTGTCTGATGAAGGAACAGCTTCCCCGGAAACCAGATCAGGGGATACGGCATCCTTGTTTTCAGCGAAGCTCCGGAGTGTTTTGGCCACGGCCTCCGGAGTTTCTCCGGCGGTAACGAGACGTCGGGGAAGGAGATCACGTCTGAAGACGGCTCCGGCGGCCAGATCGCGGAAAGACTCAGGCCGGGCTTCGATTTCAGCGGCATAGGCGCCGGCCAGCTTCCGGAGACTCTCCTCGCTTCTGGCGGAGAGGAAAAGCGGAGGCATTACGGAGGTCTGACAGCTTTGATCTGCGGCTTCCAGGGGGGCGGCTTCAACAATCAGGTGCCCGTTGGATCCCCCGAAGCCGAAGGAATTAATGCCGATGAGGGGAAGCCCGGAAACCTCCGGGAGATCCTCCGTCTTAAGAGGGAATCTGAGATTGAGTCCGGCGGTGTCAATGGCGGGATTGACGCTGTTAAGATGTATCTGGGGCGGAATTTTCCGTTCCCGCAGTATCAGCAGGGCTTTCATCAGACCGGCCATGGCGGAGGCGGTTTCCAGATGTCCCAGATTGCATTTTACGGAGCCCACCCACAGGGGAGTCTCCCGCCGCTGTCCCAGCGCCCGGCCGATGGCGGCGGTTTCAATGGGATCCCCCACGGCTGTTCCGGTGCCGTGAGCTTCCATATAGGCCAGACGGTTCGGACTGAGTCCCGTTGCCTTATAAAGGCCGGAGAGCAGATCCTCCTGAGCGGCTTCGCTGGGCAGGGCAATGCCCTGAGTGCGGCCGTCGCTGTTAACAGCAATGCCCCGGATTACCCCGCGGATATGATGCCCCTCTGCCAGGGCCCTGTCCAGAGGCTCCAGAATCACAATGCCGCCTCCTTCAGCCCGGACATAGCCGTCGCCTGATGCATCAAAAACCTTGCAGCGTCCTTCCGGAGACAGCATATGAGCCTGGGAAAAGCCCACAAAGGGATACGGTGACAGGAGTACATTGACTCCCCCGGCCACCGCCATGCCGGCGCCGCCGGAAGCCAGCGTCATGCAGGCCTGATGCAGGGCGTGCATGGCCGATGAGCAGGCGGTGTCTATGGTCATACTGGGACCGTGAAAATTGTAAATATAGGATATGCGGTTTGAAATGATGCTGAGATTGGTGCCCGTCATGCTGTACGGCGTGGTGGCGCAAATGTCATCGGCATGGCTGGTGCCGGCATCGGGGGAGGCAGCGCCGACATAAACGGCCGTATCAGAGCCGGACAGTGATGACGGGGGAATGCCGGCATCCTCCAGAGCTTCCCAGGAGAGCTCCAGAAGGAGACGCTGCTGCGGATCCATGGCCTCGGCCTCGGTGCGGGAGATCCCGAAAAACCCCGGATCAAAATCATAGATATCTTCAACGATGCCCGCGCTTACGGTAACAGAGCGTCCCGGCATGTCTCTCCGGGGGTGTTTTAAGCGGGAGGCATCCCAGCGGGAAAGCGGCACTTCCGTTACCGCATCGCATCCCCGGGAAAGAACAGACCACAGATCGTCAAGAGAACGAACCCCGCCCGGAAGGCGGCAGGCTGCGCCGACTATGGCAACTGGAAAACTGATAAATGAACTCAAAACGCTATCCTAGTACTTTGTATAATTTCTCAAAAGCTCAGGCAGTAATCAGATCTGTAACAGGATACCGGCGTCCGGATTCCGGAGCGCTTGTAGGCTGCCGCTTCTGCGGGAACGTTTCAATAAATATGACAACCTGATACCGCGCCGGGTTCCGCAGTGCTCTGCAATTATTAAGGCGCTTCCTTTGATGCTGTGCCTCATAAGCTTTTAGAAATCCTGCTTCAAGCCGGATTAGATGTGCTGCTTTTGCGGAAGCGGAGCCTTATTCTGAAACCGGATCGGCAGGGGGTGTAATGGAACACAATCCCGCCATGATAATCCTTCAGATTTTACTTGTCCCCGCAATTGTTGTCAATTATCAGCAGTAACACGCATATACTTACTCCTGAGATGATGCTTAAAATTTTATTAAACACTATAACAAGTCTCCTTATTCAGATATTTATGAATTCGCACAGAGCCGTAAAAAACCGGGCTTCAAAAAAAATCCGATCCGGCAAATCCCCGGAAAATCGGCCGATCTCCCGGCTTCGGGATAAATTATTTGCGACCCGGGGAGTTTTACGTCAGAATCAGCAGAATACGGCTGCGGTCATTTTTTATCATTTAAGAGCGATCCCGGGGCAGGCAGTCTTTAATGGTAAATGCAGCATCTCCGGTAATGGCGGCATCGAAGGCATCATAGTGACTAATTTGGCGGAAAATCTAAGAGAAAACACGGATATCAGCAACAGTCATGGCACAGGCTGCGATACGGGCAATGATATTTATGACAGGGAGGCTCTCAAATTCAGTCCCCGCAGCTTTCTTCTGCTGGAGGGGCCACCGGGGAGCTTTTTCCGGGAGCTGGGCGGGCGGCTCCGCTCTCTGGGGTACAAGACCTCCTTTCTTAATTTTTCCGGCGGTGACGCTCTTGAGCGGCTGTCATTTTTTTCTCTGCTGCGCGACTTCCTGCCTGCGGGATCCCTGAGAGAATATCTGATCCGGGGAAAACGCATCCCTGAAAACGTATTCTTCCGGAAATCCCCGGACAGGCTGCCGTTATTTCTCAGGGGCTTTATCAGGGAGCGGGCCGTTACGGATCTCCTCTTTTATGACCGGGGTCTTCCCTGGTACCGCGCTGTTCAGAGTGTCGCTCAGGAATGCGGCATCCGGCTCTGGGTTTTTGCGGATGCGGCCGAGTTTCCCGGAGGGCTTCTACTTGACGCTATTCTTCCGGACGGATCCACCCGGCTGGAGCGCCTGCTTTCAAATGAGCTGCGGGCCTTTAAAGGCTATCCGGATGCTTTCGAGAAGGAATCTGCGTCGGCGGACATAGCGGCGGCAGATAGAGTAATGGCTGAAATAAAGGAGTTTCTGCGGGCTCCCCGGGGCTTCCGGCGTCCGGAAACGCTGCGGCATAGGATCGGAAATCTCCTTCTGGCGCCATTTTTCTCTTGCTCCTCTGACAGCAGCCAGGATCCTCTCCCGGAGGATGCAGCTTGCAGGGCTCCTCAGGAGGGGGAGGGCGGAGCATTCTTGCGGGATACTGTTTTACAGCTGGTCAGAGATCATGCTCTTGTGCCAGGTGATTTCCGTACCCGTGCGGGCGTACGTTTGGCCGTGCAAAAATCTCTGGAGCTTCTGGGGCTGGGCGGTATTCGGCACTGCATTATCTTCAGCGCTCCCATAGCAGCCATTACCGGCATTCAGATCTTTCTTGACGGGGCGGATCGCCCGGCTGCCGCGGGTTGGGGCCATAAGCCTACGGCAGATAGAGCCCGGCGGTATGCCCGGAGACACGGCATTCCCTACTATGCTCTCGAGGACGGTTTTATCAAGTCCGTGGCCACGGCATTCCGGGGCCGCGATGAAAAGACGGTCTCTCTGGTTCTTGACCGCACTGGCATCTATTATGATGTGTTTTCAGATTCCGAGCTTGAGGATATCATGATTCGGAGCCCGGAGTGGTTTACTCCGGAGCTGGCGTCCCGGGCCCGGAAGCTCCGGGAATTCATCACCGCCCATGAGATTGTAAAGTACAATGCGCGGCGTGAGAGGGATGAGCAGAATGACGGAAACAAGAGGGAAGGAGAGAGTGCGGAGCCGGGCACCCGGGAAAACGTATCCGAACCCCGGTCAATCCCTGCCGTTACCGGTGCCTTGTCTGACAATATTCCGGAGGATGCCATTCTGGTGATTGATCAGACCTTTAACGATGCTTCCGTTCCTCTGGGAAACGCCTCCCCGGAAACCTTCAGGGAAATGCTATCAGAGGCCGTGAACAAGGCCGGGGCGGATCATGTTTATGTCAAGGTGCACCCTAATGTGGTTGCCGGCCTGGGGCGGGGGTACTTTCCTATGAAAATCCTGAAAAAGCAGGGGGTGCATGTGATCGCTGCCGCCGTAAACGCCTTCAAACTGCTGAAGCGCTTCCGAAACGTTTATACCGTTACCTCCGGCACCGGTCTTGAGGCTCTGATGCAGGGCTGCCGGGTAACCTGCTTCGGGGAACCCTTTTACAGCGGCTACGGTCTTACCATTGACAAAAAGACCCTGGCTTCCCGGAAGCGCCTTGCCAGAATGAAGGAGCCGGCCTCTCTGGAGCTTTTAGTGGCAGCGGTGTTTTTTCGGTACTGCATTTTTATCGATCCTGACAAAAGCCGGCCATGTTCCCCGGAGGAGGCCCTCAGGTATATTCTGGCGGCAAGAGACGGGCCGGAAGACTTAAAGGAATCTCCCGCGCCATCCCCGGAATTTTCTCCCGCATCGTCTTATCTTCAGGATCATTAACCGGAGACATTTATGAGTTCAGATACCGAGGAACGCTTTTCCTTCTTTAATGGGAAGAAGGTTCTTCTTACCGGAGGCACCGGTTTTGTGGGCCGTCATCTTCTCCCCCTGCTTCTGGAAGCCGGGGCGGAGGTCACCTGTTTAGTCCGGGCCTCCTCCGCCACTCAGAATCTCCCCCCCGGGGTTAAGATCCGGGAGGCGGATTTTGCTGCGGGAACCGGGCTTTACGAGGCCCTCACCGGTCAGGATATCGTGATTCACCTGGCGGCGCTCCTGTTCGGCTTTTCTCAGCAGGACTACCTCCGCGCCAATGCCGTCATGGCCCGGCAGTTTGCAAAAGCTCTCCGGAGTCTCCGGGAGGATGGCCGGCTTAATCCCGGGTTTCGTTTTACGCTGGTATCCAGTCAGGCGGCCACCGGCCCCTGGCGGGATCCCCCGGGAGCTCCGGATGACGTGATGCCATCTCCGGTATCCGCCTACGGCTGGTCGAAGCTTCTTACGGAGGAGATTCTCGGGAGAGAACTGGGATCTCAAATGGTTACCCTGAGGCCGCCCATTATTTACGGATCCGGGGACCGGGGACTTCTGCCCATGTTCCGCGCTGCCAAAACCGGCCTTGCCTTCTGTCCCGGCTGGCACAGAGAGTTCCGGGTCAGCGCAGTGCATGCGGATGACCTGGCCCGGGCCGTGCTTTATCTGTGCTGTCCGGAGGCTCACGGGGTTTATCATGTCAGCGACGGATCTGTCTATACCATGGAGGAGTTCTATCGGGCCATGGGGGAAGCGGTAACCGCGGCTCTGGGCCGGCCCCGCTGGCGGCGCCCGCTGATTTTGCAGGTGCCGCTCCCCGTAATCACGCTTTCTGCCGCCATATCTTCGGTAACTGCCGGTGCCGTCAATGCCGTTCTTAAGCGCTTTACCGGACACGGACTTCCCCGGGCGCCCCAGTGGAATCTGGATAAGTGCCGGGAGGCCCGGCAGGAGGGCTGGATCTGCGACGGGAGCCGGCTTACGCGGGAACTGGGTTTTATCCCGGAAAAGGATCTTGCTGCCGGCATGCAGGAGGCAGCCCGGGGGTACCGGCGTGATGGCTGGCTGTGAGAGCGGTATGTGAGATTTCAGGAGCGTAAAGACATGAGCAGCGAAGAGAAAGAAGAAAAGGAAGAGAAGGAAGAGAAGGAAGAGAAGGAAGAGAAAAAAGACGCCGGCGGCTATTCCCGGCTGATCTCAAACCTGGTGCGGTTCGGCGTCGGCTATCGCGCGCATGATTCCCGGAGACAGTACTTTGCGTGGCACGGCTGCCCCAGCCGCAACGATGATTTCATAACCTACGCGGAAATCACAAAGGAGGAGTATGACAGGATCAATGCCGAGTACCCGGACAGGATCGATGCCACCCGCGAAACCGCCGAAGCATTCCGTCTGAAGTATGTGGAGGGACATCGGGTACTCCTTCAGGGCTGGAACGTGACTTTGAAGTGATCTTCTTCAGCAGGGCTGGGGATAGAGACAGCCCATAATGGCCGGAGCCCGGCTTCCGGTGACGGAGGTCATATTCACCGGCTTTCGCATGATGAAACGGTATCCCAGCCAGGCAAAGGCAAAACCCTCCAGAAAATCGGGATCAATCCCCAGGTCTGAGACCGTGGTGGCCTTTCTGTGGCCGCGCTTCAGGGCCAGATCCCTGATTCTTTCTATCAGATATGCGTTGTGGCAGCCGCCGCCGCAGATGTAGATATCTCCCTTTTCCCCCAGATAGCTAAGGCCGTCCGCAATGCTCCGGGCGGTGAGCTCGCAGGCGGTGGCCAGCTGATCCCGGGGCGGCAGGGTTTCAAAGCCGGGGAACCGCATCAGAAACCGTTCGTTGAAAAGCTCCCTTCCGGTGGATTTCGGCGGGCGGGCTTTAAAAAACGGATCCCCCATAAATAAGCTCAGAGCGGCTTCATTGACCCGGCCCTGGGAAGCCCAGAGCCCGTCCCGGTCGCAGGGAGCGTTAAACAGCTTGAGAGCCAGAAGATCCATCAGGGTGTTTCCGGGGCCGAGGTCATAGCCGGTAACCCTTCTGCCGGGGATGAGTGCGGTAACGTTGGAGATGCCGCCGATATTAATGATAAAGCGGGTATCCTCTGCCGAACCCAGAATTTCCTGATGGAAGGCCGGTACCAGCGGGGCTCCCTGTCCTCCCAGAGCAATGTCCGCGGATCGGAAATCGGCTACCACGTCAATGCCGGTGAGTGCCGCCAAGAGAGCATGATTGCCGATTTGCGCGGTAAAGCCGTGTTCCGGTTCATGGCGGATGGTCTGGCCGTGGGAGGCCACGGCTCTGATATCCCCGGGGGACAGACTGTTTTTGGCGAGAAGCGCTTTTACCGCTTCCGCAGCTCTTTCGGCATAGCGGCAGCCGGCGATGCCCGCCCGGTGAATTTCATCGGGGCCGGGAGCGGTCAGGGCGCTGAACATCCGGCGATCCTCCGGAGACCAGGGGAGCTCCAGACCGGAGACGTATTCCGGTTTTCCGTTTTCCGCAAAATCCGCCAGCACGCAGTCAATGCCGTCAATGCTGGTGCCTGACATCAGCCCGATATAAAAAGTCATAAAACCTCCGGAGTTGTCCCGCTTCTGCCTGTCCCGCCATACTACCCCATATTCCGGGGAAATACAAAAATCGGACGGGCTTTTTACTGGCAGGCTCCGGTTCCGGATACTTGTTTTTCCTGTAATCCCCCGGCAGATCAGGTATAATGCAGGGGTTTTTTGCGTACCGGGGATGCCGGTTTCAGGCCTGCGCAGGCAAGGATTATATTGGAGTCAGGAATCGATGTTGTCAGTTGACGAAGCATTGGCAGAATTAACCCGCGGCTGCGAAGCCGTAATACCGGAGGAGGAGCTCAGAAAGAAGCTCTCCCTGGGCCGTCCCCTCAGAATCAAGCTGGGAATGGATCCTACCGCTCCGGACATTCATCTGGGACATACCGTGGTTCTGAATAAGCTGAAGACCTTTCAGGATCTGGGACATCAGGTGATTCTCCTTATCGGGGACTTTACCGCTTCCGTAGGGGATCCCACCGGCAAGAACGCCACCCGTCCGCCCCTGTCCCGGGAAAAGATCGAGGAAAATGCCCGCACCTATGCCGAGCAGGTGTTCAAGATTCTGGATCGCGAAAAGACAGAGATTGTTTACAACTCGGCATGGCTGGGCAAGCTGGGAGCTTCGGGCATGCTGAAGCTGGCCTCCAGACAGACTGTGGCCAGAATGCTGGAGCGGGACGATTTCAAGAAGCGCTTTGAAGCCGGGCAGTCCATTGCCATTCATGAATTCATCTACCCGCTGCTGCAGGCCTGGGATTCCGTGGAGCTTAAGGCGGATGTGGAAATGGGCGGCACCGATCAGCGCTTTAACCTTCTTATGGGGCGGGAGCTTCAGAAGGAGGAGGGCATGGAACCG
>NZ_JBGVBR010000236.1:0-20446 GCF_045225735.1 Succinimonas sp.
CATAAAGCTCATTCAGGTTGGGATGGTGATATCCCCGGAGCAGAAAAAGCTGGTGGAATACCAGATTCTGGATGACAAGGCTTAGTTCCGAAGCGGAATGCAGGCCGATCGGCGGCGGTGAAAATTAAAGAAGGAACGGCAAAACCGGATCCGGCTGCATAGTAACCGGATTTTGAGAGTCTTGCCGTGGTTTTTCCGGTAATTTCGGCGGGACAGGGCTGCAAATCACCTTCCTGAGGGCTGCTGCGCTTTTTTGGTGGCTTCCTTGTCAATGTCGATCTTGATTATGGGAGTTACCCCGGCTTCGCAGTTGCCGGACAGCTTTTCGATGGTTTTGATTACCGCATTATTCTGAGATGAAATCACTACCGGAGTAATCAGGGTTTTTGACTTCTGGATGCCCTTGAGATCAAATTTGATAATCGGATCCCCCGGAGACAGCAGATCTCCCTCGGCAACAGAGGAGGTGAAACCTTCGCCTGCCAGATCAACCGTATCTATTCCCACATGAATAAAAAGCTCTAAGCCGTATGATTCTGTTCTCAGCACCACAGCGTGTTTGGTATTGAACATTTCCCGCACCGTGCATTTGCAAGGAGCCACCACGGTTCCGTCGGATGGCTGAATGGCCACGCCGTCTCCGATAATCTTTTCCGAGAAAACCACATCCGGGACATCCTCAATGGGGAGAATCACTCCGCTGACCGGAGCCAGAATGGTCAGATCTGCTACGTGGTCACTTTCAGAAGTAAGCATAAATTTGAACCAGGACATTGCTTTCATACCTCGCGCAAACAAAATTCACAGTGATAAATATACCACAATGCCGCTGTCATAATCTGCATAAGCTGTCCCGAATTTAGCAAAGAAGGCTTAACAAGTTGAACTAAAAATAAGCTCAGGCGGTGAGTTCAGGTTTGACGAGATGCTTTTGCCGGGCTTCAAAAGACTGCTATGACCGGGAACGCCAGGGTTCTGAAAAAACTCCCCCTCGTAACTGAAGGAACGCCGGTGCTGGTAACAATACTGAAAGAAAGCCCGGGATCCGGTAACAGAAAAGCCCGGATATCCGGGCTCTTAAGTCAGTTCAGATGACGGCATAAATCAGCGCCGCCGCAGGAACCCCTGCATGAAATCCTTATATCCGGCCGGACTTCCTGATAAACTCGGCCATGTCAGTCCCGAATCTCCGGCTGCGCAGAGCATACTCGATAAAAGCCTTCATATAGCCCAGCTGGGATCCGCAATCAAAGCTGTCGCCCTTGATGAGCACGGCGTCCATGGGATAATCCCGGTTCATAAGACGCAGGGTATCCGTAAACTGAATTTCGTTCCCTGCCCCCGGAGGAGTGTTTTCCAGATAATCCCAGATCTTGTCGGAAACCACATATCTTCCCACGATGGCCAGATTGCCGGGAGCGGCGTCTGCCTCGGGCTTTTCCACCAGATTCTCAATGGGAATGCTCTTTTCCTGAGATTCCTGATAGGCCTTTTCATTGAAAATGCTGCCGTCAAAGTACTTGTCCCGGAAATCCTTGCCGGTATCTATGACTCCGTAAGCGCTGATATTGCTGAGCGGCACCGGCTGCACCATAATCTGATTACGCCCGGTCTCATTAAAACGATCAATCATTTCCTTAAGATTGTCCGTTCTCATATCGCACTTAAACTGATTGATCAGCACATCGGGGAGAATAATGGCAAAGGGCTCCCCTCTTACCAGAGGCTTGGCTTTGGATATGGCATGAGCCAGTCCCCTGGTTTTGCCCTGTCTGACATACATTATGGAAATATCGGGAGGACATATGGACTGGATTTCCTCGAGCTGCTGCCGCTTAACTCTTTTTTTAAGCTCAGATTCCAGTTCAAAGCTTTTGTCAAAATGGTTTTCAACAGCATTTTTGGAGTAATGGGCAACCAGGACAATTTCCTTTATTCCTGCCAGCACGGCTTCATTGACAATGTACTGAATAAGCGGCTTATCAACAATCGGCAGCATCTCCATGGGGATGGATTTCGTTTCTGGCAGCATTTTTGTTCCTAACTCTGCCATGGGTATGATAGCCTTGGTAATCATTAATCAGCTCCTTAATTTGACAAGTAATGCAAAATTCCCTGCATCCTGTGGATTCTAACCGAATTTCGGAAATCATTCTCTGATCCGGCCAAAAAAACGGCAATACGGACAGCGCAATGCGCCAGAGCGGCTGTGTCAGTTCTGTCAGGCAGCCTGCGGGGGAGAAGACATCAGCATTTACGGATTCTTCACCGCCAGCGGGGATTTCAGAATATTTGCCGAAAGGTCTATGACGTCCTGTCTCGTGCGAATGTTTCTGATGCGTTCCCGAAAATCTCTCGGTATTCTGACATCAAGCGTGTGAATGGCATAAAGCATGCTGCTCAGGTAGAAGGGGGCTACGGAAAAGCTTCTGATCCCCAAAGCATAAAGAAGCGGCAGGTATTTTTGCTCGTGGACAATTTCCCCGCAGATGGACACCGGTATTCCGGCCTTATGGGCATTTTCCGAAGCCAGAGCAATAAGCTGCACTACGGCCGGACTCAGTTCATTGTTATGCTTGGTGGCAAATTCCCGGGAGCAGGTTTCGGTATAGTGAGTGAGATCATTGGTGCCGATGGAGAAGAAATCTACCAGACTGGCCAGAGATTCCGACATTATCGCCGCGGCAGGAGTTTCGATCATGACGCCGATTTTGATATGTCCGGGCTTTACTCCTTCCCGGATGAGGGATTCCCGGGTTTCCTGATAAAGATCCAGAAGATGCACGAAATCCTCGTATTCCGCGGCCATGGGGAACATGATCCGCATCTGATGACTGAACACTGACGCCCGCATAAGAGCCCGGAGCTGGGTGGTCAGGATATCGTTAAGAATGGCATTGTCTTCATCGGTGCCGGTGGTGCAGTTGTAATGCACCGGTTTTGAAAGGTAGAGCGGCAGCTTATCAGCGGAGAAGTCAAAGGTTCTGAAGGTTATCGTAAAGAGATCCGGCAGAGATTCCACGATTTTGCGGTAGCACTCAAACTGTTCGTCTTCGGTGGGATCCTGAGTGTGATTCATAAAAAGAAATTCGGTGCGGAAAAGTCCGATGCCGGAGCTGGGGAATTTTTTCAGATCCTGAATTTCCGAAAGCGATCCGATATTGGCCAGAACCTCTATTCTTTCCCCGGATCTGGTGGTTTTGTACTGGGCAATCAGGGGGGTTACTATATTGCTGTTTCCGGAGTCAATGCGTTCCCGGGCATGCTTTTTAACGCTCCAGATCAGCTCTTCCAAAGGATTGATATAAATCTTATTGGCATAGGCATCCATAAGAACGTTCATGCCGTTTTTAATAATATGAGAGGCGTTTTCCACATTGAATATGGTGGGGATATTCAGACTGCGGAGAACGATGGCCATGTGACTGTTGGTGTTGCCGTCCTCCAGAATAACACCCTTGATATGGGAGTTATCCACAGTGAGAAGCTGGGCCGGAGTCAGGTTGTTAGCCACAAAGATACAATCTCCGGTAATTACCGGAATGGGCGGTCTTTTGCGCTTCAGAGTGATAATGATGTGTTCTGCGAGGTTCCGGATTTCATATTCGTTATGCATGATAAAGGGATCATGATTATCCAGAAGCTCCTGCACGAAGCTGTTATAGCAGTGATGAATGGCGGATTCGGCGCTTAAAAGATCGCTTTTGATGAGATCTGTGATCTTTTTTTCCACATAGGGATCCATGAGAAACATTACTGAGGTTTCCATGAATTCCCGGGCGTCTTTAGAGGATGTTTTTGCCATCTCGTTTTCAAGATAGACGCGGGTCTTCTCCCGGGCCTCCAGATAAAGAGCAATCTCAGAGGACACTTCCGGAGCAGTGATTTTGGTCTTTTCCACACGAACAGGGGTATTTACGAATACTATTGCCGGCGCGCAGGCAATACCCTCCTTTATTACGAATCCGTCACGCAAAGAGAGCCTCCATCAATTGCTTCGAGTATGCCGATTATAGGATTTTTGCATCCCGATTTGTGAATAACGGCAGACATTTTTTGAAGATTCCGGTGCTGTCATAATAGCAGGAAAACAGGGAAATGCATCATGTTGCCGGCAGGATTTTTTTGGCCTGACAGTGCGGCATACTTCCTGCTGTTTCGGAAGAGATCCAGAGTTTCCGCGTGGTAATCCGGGCAGGAGGAACAGATCTGCAAAAGTCCTCCGGCTATGACCGGGAATTACTGCAACATGGCATCATGAATAACCCTGAGGTTGTGCTCAATCATTCTGAGGTAGGTATTTCCTTCCGGTTCCTCGGCAAGCGAGTCTGTAAAAAGCATGCCGTTTATCACCCGGCCGTTTTTGCGGGACAGATCTTCCACGGCGGCATTGGCGGCCAGGTTTTCGATAAATACCGCATGAACCTTGTTTTCCTTCATGAGCGTTTCTATTGCGGCAATGTCGCCGGCGGAGGGTTCGTGGGAGTCGGTAATGCCCCGGGGAGCCAGAATGGTAATCCGATAGCGGTCAGCGAGGTAGTTGAAGGCATCATGGGTGGTGATCATGATGCGGTTTTTATCCGGAACCCGGGCAAATAGCTCCTGATAACGGGAATCAAGGTTTTTCAGAGACTTAATGTAATTCTCGGCATTGCCAGTGAAGAACTCGCAGGAATCGGGCTCTCTGTTGCAGAGTTCCCTTCGGATGTTTTCCGCATAAACAGTGCCGTTCAGAGGATTTTGCCAGGCATGGGGATCAGTTCCTTGGTGATGGTGTTCATGTTCGGCGTGATATTCATGCTCATTTTCGTGATCCTCTCCTTCATGGTCATCATTCTCATTTTGGATCGGCTTTATCCCCCGGGAGATATCAACGATTTTTTTCTGATGTTCCGGAGCAGAGGCCCAGCGTTTCAGATAATCATCAAAGCCCAGGCCGGTAAGAAAGACGATGTCCGCTTTTTCCAATGTCATGAGATCCTGAGGCCGGAGGCTGTAGCTGTGAGGATTGGAGCCTCTGGGGATAACTGCGGTCACTTTCACGCGATCCCCGCCGATTTCATGAACTATGTCTTCGGTGATGCTGAACGATGCGGCAACATTAATCTCTGCCAGAGCATTTCCGGCAAAAAGAGCCGTAATGCCCAGAGCTGACAAAAGAGAGAGTTTAATTCTGTTCATAATGGAATGCTGTTGATTTCCTTTTTCTGATTTGCTGCTGAAGTATTTTGCTGCCCCGATAATTTTCTCGGAGGCATAGTCCAAACTCTTACGATTCGTAATGCTTTGGAGAAAACAGTTTAAAAACAAGGCCGTTACGGATTCCGAACAGGAAGGATACAAGGTAAATTCCTCCCAGAATAAGTATTACCGCCGGGCCTCCGGGAATGTTCAGATGAAAAGACAGCAAAAGCCCGGCCAGAGAAGCTATAGCGGCGATGGCAATGCTAAAAAGAATGATATTTCCCAGTCTGAGACTCCAGAAACGGGCGCTGATGCCCGGAATTACCATCATCCCCACTGCCATGAGGGTGCCGATAGCCTCGAAGCCGGCTACCAGATTCATTACCACGGCAAACATGAAAGCGAAGTGCACATAGGGGCCTGAGCGGCTTACGGAGGCCAGATACAGCGGATCCACGGAATCAATAATCAGGGGCCGCAGAATAATTGCCATGATGGTGAGAGTCAGTACGGCATTAATTCCCAGAAAAATCACCGTATCTCCGGAAATAGTGAATACGGAACCAAAGAGAAAGCTCAGAAGATCCACTCCGGAACCGCTCAGAGAAATAATCAGCACCCCCAGGGCAAGACTGGTCAGGTAGAAAACCGCCAGCGAACTGTCTTCAGTATTTCTGCTCAGCCGGGAAAACAGCGCCGACATGAATATTACCAGGGTTCCCGCCACAATGCCCCCGATGGTCATGGCGACTACGGAAAGCCCCTTCAGAAGGAATCCTATGGCGGCTCCCGGCAGAATGGCGTGTGAAAGAGCATCTCCGCTGAGACTGAGCTTTCGGAGAGACAGGAATACTCCGATAACCGGCGCTGACAGCGAAAGAATAAACAGACTTGCCAGAGCTCGTTTCATGAAATCGTAAGAAAAGAGCGGCGTCCAGATGTTATCAATGATGAGATTCCACATTGTTTTGTACCGTGCTATTTTGTTCCGCACTTGGCGCTGTTATCCGGGGCGGATCCGAATTCGGTTATTTTGGGATCGGATGAAGCCTGTCCGGTCGCGGCGTCTCTCGGATCATGGCGTCTGGTGCCATGGTGATCATGATGATGTCCATGGGATGAATGATCCGCTGGCACGGAGAGAGCCGGTGTCCGGTGGCAGATCCCGGCATCGTGGTGGGGATAGATTTCCATCCCGAAAGCCTTGGTGATGTTCTCTTCCGTCAATACCTCTGCAGGAGTTCCCCGGGCAATGAGCTCCCGGGAAATCAGGACTGCTTCGTCAAAGTGTTCTCTTATCATCTGGTAGTTGTGGAGCACGGCAATAACCGTGCGTCCTTCGGCTTTCCAGTTTTCAATAATCTCCCAGAGATCGTTTACGGTTTTAAAATCAATGGCATTAAAGGGTTCATCAAGAATGATAACCCGGGCATCCTGAAGAATGAGTCTCGCAAACAGGGCTCTTTGAATCTGACCGCCGGAAAGGGCTTTTAAGGGTTCGTTTTCCATGCCGGACAGGCGCACCTGTTCCAGTGCCTTATGGATGCGGTCACGGGAAGCGGCATCAATTCTCCGGAACCATCCGGTGCTTTTCCAGAGGCCGGTGGCCGCAAGCTCGGCGGTGGTCAGGGGAAAGGTTTTGTCCACGGCAGAAGACTGGGGGAGATAGCCAATATCCCGAACGGTGATATCCTCGAATATTATGCTTCCCGACAGCGGCTTTATAAATCCCATGATGCCTTTAAGGAGAGTCGATTTGCCGCCGCCGTTCGGGCCGGCGATTGCAGTGGCGCTGCCTTCTTTGATCTCCATATTGAGATGGTGCACCACAGGATGCCGGTAGTAGCCCAGGGTGATATCGGAAAAGATGATTTTCATGGAAGGACGCTCAAAATCACTAATAAGATAACTGCTGTCACGCTAAGCGCTGCAGTCATCCGGGCAAGAATGCCGGCGTTGTATATGGAATACACGACTGTTTTCTCCGTAATTTTTCCCCTAATTATCGGTGCTTTGGCGGTTTTGTCTAATGATATTTTTCTCAGGTGTAATGGTTTTGCATGTGTTCAATTTTTCATGTGGTTATGGCGGCTGCCCTGCGCAGAGCGCCATGCTGGCGATAAGAAGTGAATTGCCATGGAACACTGCCTCATTATAATCTTGTTCCCTTTTGCTGAATTTTCAGGCTTTGAATCCGCTATAATAGAGACTGCATATCAGGATGTTCAGGTCTCTTTTTCGGAGAAGCAAAGATTCTGTTATGTCTGAAAATTGCTGCATAGCTGATTTTCAGGATTCAACATTGACACAAGGAGCCATGAAAGCGCTGACAGTATTGGAGATGATTAAGTGTGCCAAACTGGTACGAAAGTTTCTGGTACGGGCTTCAGCGGGGCGACGATTCGAACAGTTAGTCAGAAGGCTTCGGGATGTCAATAATGTTAAAACAGGTGAACCAGATGTTTTTGGTAAGGTTATTTGGTCTTGGTCTGCTTGCCTTGGCCGGAATAGTTCAGGCTCAGGATTTTCCTGATGCAGAGGCGCAGAATGAGATTAAAGCTCAGCTTCTTGAGCTGGCAGTGGCAAATTTTAACGGTGCCTACGCCGGCATGTATGATTCACTCATAAATAGCGAAAACACTCCCTCCTACGGAGAAAAGCTCATGGAGGGATATGGCTATATCAGAGCCTTCCGGGAGATGTCCGCCGATCTTAAGTGGAGCGACCGGCAGTACCTGAAATTCCCTGCTGTCAAAAAGGCAGATTTCCCTAAATACCGTGAGGAATATCAGCATCTTCTGGATACGGACAGGCTTACTGACTTTCTGATTTCCGAAAGGCCGCCGGTACCGCGTTATGAGTCCTACAGGGCTGCTCTTCTGGGACTATTGGGGCAGGATAATGAAAAGAAACTGCTGCCCTATGAGTTTGAAGTGCTGAAACCCGGGGCAGAAGGAGAAAATGTAAATATACTCCGGCAGAATCTGAAGACTTTGGGGTATCTGGATGCCATTCTTCCGGACGAAGGAGTATTTGATGCCGATACCGAGGAAGCCGTCCGCAACTATCAGAAGGCCCGGGGACTCACTGCCGATGGCATTGCCGGTTATCAGACCTATGAAACCATGTTCCGGAAACGGGATCAGGAGGCGGTGAACATTGCGAGAACCATGATCAGAATGGCAGATCCGGTGCTTACAGCCGGAGGGGAGTACATTTTTGTAAATGTTCCCGACATGAATCTTCATGTTTATCGTGACGGCAAATCAGTATTAAACAGCAGGGTCATTGTGGGCCGAAAGGATCGCCAGACTCCTCTTTTTACCAGCGTTCTCAGCAATGTGGTTCTTAATCCCACCTGGACAGCCCCTCCCACCATCCTGAAAAAGGATTACGCGCCGCGACTTCTTCGGGACAGAGGGTATCTCGCCAAACATGGTCTTACTCTTTATGATTCTGAAGGCTATGCGGCTGATCCTGCCTGGCTCTCGGATGCTCAGATTAAGAAGGGGCTTCCGGGGTATCGCATTGTGCAGTCTTCCGGCAGCAAAAACGCTTTGGGACTTTATAAGTTTAATTTCCCCAACACTGATGCGGTGTACCTCCATTCCACCAATTCACCGGGGAATTTTCAGAGAGTGACCAGAGCTTTGAGTTCGGGCTGCGTTCGGGTGGAAAAATCCAAGGAGCTTGCGGAATATGTTCTCAGGGATACCTCCTACAGTCCAGAACGTATTGCGGCAATTATCAAGAAGGGCAAGATGCAATGGGCTCCGGTAAGTCACAGGATTCCGGTATATGTGGCTTATTTGACGGCTTTTATCGGGCAGAACGGTGAAATATACCAGTATCCCGATGTTTATGGCATTGACGGTGCCGGTAAAGTCCCGGCGCTGGTTTCAAAGCATTTTGCAGGTCAGGAGGGAAATTAAGAATACCGTCTTTCTGAAATTGTCTTTGCTTCACTTTGCCGCCACTTTTGATTTGGGATGCTGCGCTGGGTTTTGCCCTGTCAAAGCATCTCGATGAAGATGGCGGTTTTTCTTAGAGTGTTTGATGATGAAGTCAGATTACGGTTTTTGATGCCCAAAGAGATCATGTTCGGACACTGTGCTTGGCGGGCATTTGAGAGGACGTATCAGAAAAGATTATTGATATCGTCATGAAACCGTTTAAAACTGATCCCGCATCTCTCGCAGAGCAGTTGGAGATCAGTATGGGCGGCAATGCCTGCGTAATCATCCCTTGTCGGCTCCAGATTGTTGTTGCACCTTTTGCACACGCTCACAAAGACGTGTTTGGGATAATTGCTGCTTTTGTCGTCCACATTTCCCCAGATAATCTCCGGTCTTGGAGGTAACTGAGGTTTATGTCTGCAGCCATAATGCTCCATGAAAGCATTGGCATCCGAAAGCAGCCAGGATTCGATCATATGCAGCGCTACCATCGGAATCAGCGGAGTGTTCTTATTACCGGAATAACGGGATTTTGCCACGGTGGCAGCTTCGCCGATTTGGCTGTAGATCTTGCCAAAAAGCTGACTTGGTGATGTGTTGGCAGAGTGATCAGCATCGCAGTAGTAAACCCCGGCGGAATACTTTATTCCTTTTTTAAGTTCACGATCTTTCATTAACATGTAAAATCTGAGAGCAGGAATGCTTTTGCCTTTAAGACTATGGTAATTGAGACTTCGTTGCAGCTTAAAAGCCTCCACATCCTTGAGATCGGCGAAATGGAGATTAACCTTGCCACCGTCTCCCTTTTCCCGCAGCTTGGCTTCAGCGCATCTCCGGAGCAGTATGGCTGCAGCTCCTTCATGCCAGTTGTCGCTGCCGAAGCTTTTCCAGCCATAATCGGTGGGGCCTTCTCCGGTTATCAGAATATCAGTCAATGTGCGCTCCCGCGTTCGTTTTCAGGAAAGCATCGGCAATTTCCTGATTGGACATATTGAGAATTATCTCGCCTGGAAACATGTATTCGCAAAGCTCTTGTATGTTTGGGATATCAGACATGGTTACAGATCTGGTGTATCCGGTAGCGCAGTCCCTGAAGAACATGACAATGTTCTGGGGTTGGAAGTAATCCAGAAAGACGGTGCTGTGGGTTGATACGATAATCTGCTGGTGATGCTTTTTACATGTGTTCTGCAGCAATTTAACAAGCTGTTCGGCATGTCTGGTGTTAATTCCGTTTTCAATTTCATCCACCAGTATAAGAGATGGAGCCTTGTATTCGCTTATGGCAACAATGGCGATCAGACGTAGCATGCCATCGCTCATGTTTCTGGCAGACACTGTAATCCTGTTGTTTCCGTAAAGCTCAACTGCTTCGACTTTACTCCATCCGGGATTTACCGTTTTGGTTTTGATATCAGTTACTGTATTACCCAAGAGAGTTCGTAATTTTGAGAGGATAGATTTTTTGGTTTCTGGTGCCATGCCCTTTATGTATGCCGAGAGATCTCTTCCGGAAGTGCCGATGAATTTAACCTGGCCGCGATTGCTTTGACGCATTTCTTCTGGTGAGAGCACGTTATACGAATAGGAATTAACCAAAAAATTTTTGAATGCCGTGAGTTTGGGAAGGCTTGTCGTATCATTTGCATCCCTGAGCAAGAGATACAGCGATGAGGATGTTAACGTAAGCGAAGGATAGTTTCTTTCCTGTCCGTCTGCTTCAGCGACTGTCAGGCAATGGGGCTTTCGGCTGCTATCATAGGAAAGCAATGTCTCTTTGCTGTCAAGGTCTGTGATAAGTTCATGAATGAGGTGAGTGTCGCCAGTCTCCATAACTTCGATTTCCATTTCCCAGGACAGGCGAAGAGACGTTCCTTCAGGTTGCCAAATATCCCATTCACTGTAAAAACTTATCTTATTGTTAATGGTTTCCGATAGCAGAGACAGGATATCAGAGGCTTCCAAGTCTATTTGTTCCAGAAAAGCGGAAAATTCAGCTTTGCATGAAGTAATCAGAAAATCAATGGCCTGAATCACAGAACTTTTTCCGGAAGCGTTGTTTCCGATAAGCACGGTAAAATCGCAAAATCTGATATCGGTGTTATGAAGAGCTTTAAAGTTCACTGTTTTCAGTCTGGTGATCATGGAACGTCCTTAACTCTTATTCTCAAGTTCAGTGTATCATTGGCGGGTCATGTACGTAAAGGCATCATGCACTCCGTATAAATGACGTTGTGATCGTATTGTGTGGCTTTCCTCACCGTTGTGAGATCCTGTCTGTCGTGATGGAATAATGCGAAGAGAAATTTGCCCGGCAGGCCGCGATATTCCTGAGCCCCAATGGATGCAAGGAAATCCATTGGGGCATTTTCGTGCTGAGGTGTGATATTAGGTGTATCGCTCATACGAAAAAGACACCGTCATAAGATACGTTTATTGTTCCTCCGGGGAGTCCTGTTCCGTAACCTGCTTTAGGGGAGCGAGCGGAGTTTCAGGTGTTTCTCCTTTCGGAAAATCATCCCCGATAAGCGGAAGATCCGGCTTCAGTTTTTCATACCAGAGCATGGTGCCTCCAGCCACAGCCACCGGGATCATAATAAGGTTAACAAAGGGAATCAGCAGGGCGGCCCAGACTGTACAGCCGAAGGAGAGGCAGAGCAGCTTATGTTCGGTGAGGTTCTTGCGGGAAACTCGGAGAGAATAGCGGTTATTCTCATAGCCGTAGCTGGTGTAATCCATGGCATTGCACCAGGAGGTCAGGATAATGGCGCCTAACTGGCCGATAATCGGAAACAACATCACCAGGATGCTGGCTATCATAAAGGGGATGCGGTAGAAAAGCTTCCTGAGTTCCAGAAAGATAATATGTGGGATGTCCTTTATGGTATCGCCAACTGACATTTTGCTGCTGAAGGGTTCATCATTGTAGAAAACCGTCTGAACTTTTTCAGAAAGAATGCTGTAGAAGGGAGCCCCCAGGGTAAGGGCGAACAGCGTAAAGGTGTAAAAGATTATCACCAGAAAGCAGATGAATATAATGGGGTTAATGACATAGGTCAGCCATTGCAGCCATCCGGGCAGATAGTTTTCAGTCAGAATCCTTGTCCCGTCAGTGGCCAGATCGAAGCCGAACCAGAGTCCGGTTCCCATGATCACTATGTTGATGAGAAAAGGGAGAATAATGAACCTTCTGAGGCCCTTGGTGCCCAAGATGCTCATGCCCTTAAAAAAGTATCTGAAGCCCTGAAGCCGGTTGAAAATGTCATTCATGTTTTAAACCTTTAGCATAATTATCTGCATTGCCATCAGTAACGCCATCTATGTCCGTAACCTGCAGCAGCGCACGGGAGAATTTGAGAGCCTCGCCGGTGAGCTCTCAGGGGGATGGAATTCCTGCTGATCCTTTTGCTTGCTGACTTAGGCAATCATATCTCGTAGTCTTGCGTCCAACCACTTCCGCAATAATGTGTGCTTCTGAACCGATGGATATGGTACTTTCGATATCGGATGAAGACATCACTGTCCGAGGATTACTGACAGCATCACTCATAGGAAATACCGGTATGGCATGACCTGTATGGTACGGTGTAAGCCTACAACATTCCGGGAGAATGCCGGTGCCAGTTTTCAGGTAAGGCGCACAGGAGACTTATCCGGTTACTGAAGCTGTTTCCGAAAAGCGATTTTACCCGAAACTGCGGTCTTTCAGGGAAATATTGAAAGGCGGAGTATTGAGAGGTGAGAGGCAGGTGAGAGAGAGTGGCGGTTGCTGATCTGGAGAAGAAGGAGAATAAAAACAGGAGCCGGATTAAGCTATATGGCTTGTACCGTGCCGGTAAGGGAACCCCCGGGCGGTACAGAAGGCGTTTAGCTGTCTTTTCATTTCAGTGCAATTTGCTATAATTTGCAGCAGATCTCCGCATTTAGGAAATAATTATTAAAAAAACGGGGATTTCTGTTGTATTCTTGGAGTTTGAACATGCCTGGAATTTCATTGCTGGTAATTGTGATTGGTCTTGCTGCTCTTGTGGTGTATCTGGCAACAGGGTTTTTGCAGGGAAGACAGAATCGCAAGCCTCTTGAAAGGGACAGCATTACCGAAAGTACAGCAAAAGCATTATCTCCTCTTACTGAAGAAGAAGGAATTCAGGAAGACGGAGTCAGGATTATTGATGAACGTGAGACTGTTAAGGTGCCTGTGGAGGAGTTTGCAGATGAAGACGCAACTCCGGCCGCTCCCGCCGAAGCCTCAGGTAATGGTAACAGGGGAACTGGTAACAATATGGCTAAGCTGGGATTTTTGTACAGACTGAAGAATTTTCTGTCAGGCGATGAATCTGCTTCAGGTAAGGAAGCAGATGACACTGCTACCACTCCCGGACATCCCGAGGACTTTTATCAGTTCAATATTATTCCGGAGGATCAGGACGGCGTGATTCCTGCCGCTTTGGTCAGTCAGCTCTGTGAAAAGTATCATTTTGATCAGGGTGAGCATGATGTATTTGAATACCGCAGGGACGGTCGGACGCTGTTTACAGTGTGCGGCAATAAGCTCCCTTACGGTTTTCCGAAAAACGAGATGCTGACTCTGAACTACAAGGCCATAATTGTGTCTATGATGCTTCCTGAAAGAGGGGAGGCAGAATTCACCTACAGCGAGATGTCTAAGTTTACCTACATTCTATGCCGTGAGGTAGGGGGTAAGATGGTTGACAACCAGAAAAACCCCTTCACGGAGGATGTTTTCAAAAACACCACGGCTGTTCTTTCGTTCTATGATGCCGGCGGACAGTAAGTGAGCAGTGTCATATGTTATATAGTTGCTTTGACGTTCTCTCCACCGGTACCTTTAGTTTGTGCTGTGTCTGATAATCTCTTAAAAAAGTGATGTCAAAAACTGTAAAAATTCGCAGAACATATGATAGACCGTCCAAACAGGGACTATGTGTTTGTATAAGGTTTCAGCGAGTCTTGAAATGCTGTTTAATGAATTTTTCCAAGTCTTTGGAGTGCTGGTACTTTGATTATCGTTCTTGCTGGTGACTTTGGCAGGAATGGTATCGGCAACTTTGTAAGAGCAGACTTCAGATATTAAAAGTAAAGAGATGGTTTTCTCTTCAGTTACGAAGATGATAATGTAAGTTGAGTAATTCATATTGTTAATTCCTTTATAAGGTTTAAAAATAATTAAATTAGTCATAGGTAGTACCTCTGTGGAAAACGCTATATTTGGCACAAACTAAGGACGTCTTTGTGTTCAGTTACGTACAATCCTCAGTAGTATTTATAAAAGAGCGAAGAAAAAGATGATTCTATGAAAGAGTCAAATCCAAAAAGTCCGAATATGGAGCTTTACGGAAAATAGAGGCTTCCTTCTTTGTATTTCACTAAAAAAAGCATCTTTTTATTGCACTCATGAAAGCTTCGCTGCATTCATAAATATCTATTTGACAGGTTAAGGAGTTAATTTTTTTGATGTCAATTTTTTTTATTATTGAATGCGGTGCAAAAAGTCGGTTCTGAACAAAAAAAACAAAGGAGCGAAGCCTTTATTTTAGCCATTCGTTTTCTCGAAGAATGCCCCCGTTTTGACTTTTTGTGCTGGACTCATTGATCTTTTTAGCTCTTGATGTAAATGTTTGGAACCTTGGTGAGCAGCCTTGACGAGTAGTCATCTGTATTCGAATGATACTAGGGTTGGTGCAGCCTCTTGACAATCATAAGATTAAGAGATCTTGTTTTTAATGAATATAGCAATGCAGTAATTTATGGTCGGGGGTAAGTTATCGGGCATTAAAATGCTTGATCTTAAAGTTTTTGCCATGGTTTATGATTTGTAATGCTCTAAGAGCTTTTGACGGATACAAGACTAGAAGGCCTGAAAGTCCTCGTAGTATCTTTAAGGAGATTTGAACCTCGGTGGTATCCCTTTTTGCAGTAATTTTTATTAAAGACAATTACGCAGGTTCGGTAGAGTTGACTCTATGTTCTTCAGGTTTATCATTATTTATAAAATAAGAGTTGACCATCGGGGCGAGATTGCCAGAAACGTTTTTTGCTCGATGTGGCTAGTGTAGAGTCTCTATCGTTTTTAATGTTAAATGCGGGTGAAGTTAATAACAAGAGATGCTTTTAGACAATAAGCAATACTTGATATTTAATGCTTTTTATGATGTTCTGCTAATTTATCTATTGATTGAGCATTCCTGGAAACGAGTGAAACGGGAGAAGAGTAATGGCAAGAGCTGATTTATTGATTGGACTCGTCCGCTCGGGCATGAATGGAGATAAGAACAGCTTTAGAAAAGTTGTTGAGGCTATTATTGCTGAAGAACGTAATAAGCAGCATAAGATACTGGTAGAACAGCTTGAGACGTTACTTAATACTGAGCCGACGCAACGTTCTGTTGGCAGCAATTTTGGTTCAATGATTGATTCGAACCAAAGCAATTTATTCTTTGAGGTAATGCCTCGGAGACAGCTGTCGGATCTTATTCTGCCAGATGATGTGAGGAACATTTGTCAGAATCTGATTCAGGAACACCACAGAAAGGATTTGCTGAGGACTTACGGATTAGAACCCAGAAACCGTGTACTTTTTATTGGGCCTCCCGGTAATGGTAAAACATCTTTAGCGGAAGCTATTGCTGATGCTCTTATGGTTCCTCTGCTTGTTGTTAGATATGAAGGGATTGTGGGTACCTATTTGGGGGAAACGGCCGTTCGTCTGAAAAAATTGTTTGATTATGTGGCTACAAGGCAATGTGTTCTTTTTTTTGATGAGTTTGAAACATTGGGTAAGGAACGCGGAGATCTTCATGAGACCGGTGAGATTAAGCGTGTGGTTAGTTCTTTTTTAATGCACATCGATAAACTTCCCAGTCATGTAGTGATTGTCGGGGCAACTAATCATCCTGAATTGCTTGATCGTGCCGTTTGGCGGCGTTTTCAGATTCGTGCTTTTCTGCCAAGTCCGACACGATCCAGATTGGTTGAATGGTTTGAAAGATTTAAAAAGCGAATTAATATTCCTCTGGGATATGCGGCTGATGTTTTGGCAAAACAGTTTCAAGGAGCAAGTTTTGCCGAAGTTGAAGAGTTTGGTTCGAGCGTTTTCCGTCAGTATGTATTGGAACAGCCAGATACAAGCATGAAAGACATCATATCAAGAACCCTTAAACTTTGGTCTGCCAGCACCGTTTCAACAGAACCGCGAATTGGGTCGGAAGTGAGAGATGAATAGACGTCCATTATTACTGTTTCCAACTCCAGATATTACATCAAGATCTAAGAATCACAACGGAGGCTTCGGCAATCAGCATTATCCCTCTCATTCAAGGCAATGGGAACGGCTTAGTCCGACATTTACTCAGTTACAAAAAACGTTTCAACTTCGAAAATTTGAGATTCGCAAAGATGTTTCAGGTGCCGATCCTGAACAAGTGATAGTGATGGAAACTATCGGAAGGGTTGAAGATTTTATAAAAGCGGTAGAACGAATTGACGGCTTTGAATGGATGGGAGAACTGGATGTTGATGATTTGCCGTCTGATCAGGATTTTTTTGACATAAAGCACCCGGAGAAGGAACTGAGCGGTCGTTTGTACATGATAATGACCAATCAGAGAGCGCTCGATGTAATGATTTCCTTGTGGAGAAAATATGCTGCACAGGATAATCGGCGAATGCAATTTGATAAGGGGCTCGCCAAATTTCGTGATGTTTTCCAGCATCTAAAAGATATTCGCAGGTGGGGGGTTACAGACAGGCTTCTGGATACAGGGATCGTTGATAAATGGAAAGAACGGATAAATAGTGATGATGATCCTGTTAAGTTTGAAGTTGAACTTTGGTATCGAAAAGATGATAAGAAAAGATTGCAATGCTCTAACACAGTAAAAGATCTTATTAAGCAGCAGAATGGGAAGGTATTGTACGAATCCACACTTAAAGAAATTTGCTACCACGGTTTACTAGTTGAATTGCCTGCCAATGCTATTCAGAACATTTTGGATAATCAGAATGTAGATCTTGTAAAATGTGATGATGTAATGTTTTTTCGACCTTTAGGTCAAATGCTTTTTTCAAGGGAAGCTCCTGAATTTGAAACATCGTCATATACAGGCTCAAGCCACCAGCATCCTCTGCCTAGTAAAAAACCGGTAATTGCACTACTAGATGGGTATCCTCTGGCAAATCATCAGATGCTGAAAGGCAGGATCATTATTGATGATCCAGATGAATATGCAAATGCATATAAGGCCATTGAATGTATACATGGAACGTCAATGGCTTCTCTGATTATTTATGGAGACCTTAATGCTCAGGGAAAAATATTAGATCGCCCGGTGTACATACGTCCTATAATGCAACCTAACAAGACAGCATTTAAAGAGCCCCGCGTAGAAGAGATCCCTGATGATGTTTTGTTAGTAGATCTGATTCATCGTTCTGTGAAAAGATTGTTTGATGGTGATGGCACAGAATCTCCTGTTTCTCCGACAATAAGGGTAATCAATTTATCTATTGGAGATTCTAATAGACAATTCTTAAATTCTATGAGCCCGTTAGCTAGGTTAATAGACTGGCTTAGCTATACCTATAACGTTCTTTTTGTCATAAGCACTGGAAATCATGCAGGAAGTATTGACCTCAAGGTATCGCAAACCGAATTTCAATCTTTATCCCAACTAGAACAAGAGATTGCTGTTGTGAAGGCTATCCTTTCTGACGTTAGGAATCGCAAGCTTCTCTCGCCTTCAGAAAGCATTAATGGAGTTACGGTTGGTTCAGTTCATAAAGATTCATCTCAATTTCTTATCCCATATAGTTTGATAAATCCATTTCAGCATCTTTTGCCAAGTCCTGCTTCTGCATTCGGAAGGGGATATCGCAAGTCCATTAAGCCGGATATTGTTTTTCCGGGAGGTGTTCTGCTATACAAGGAAGATCTACGTTCTCTCGGGAGTGGAAATTTGGTTATAAAACTAGCGACGGATCAAATTATTCGTAGCCAACCTCCTGGTAATTTAAGTGCTGCACCATCTCTGAATGCTGGACAGCTTGATGGTACTGCCTATTCTGCCGGAACAAGCAATGCAACAGCATTGGTTAGCCATGAAGCTTGTATTCTCTACGATCTGCTTTTGCAAATATTAAAAGAACATAATATTGATGAGACAAGGGGGCGTGCTTATGAGGTTCCTTTGCTTAAAGCAATGCTTGTTCATGGTTGTTCGTGGGGCTCAGCCAATGCGATTATTGGAAGTCTTAATTTAAGCAAAGACTATCATAGTTTGATGCGTATGTGGATAGGTTATGGCTTCCCTGATACAGAGCGTGTTATGTATTGCACGGAGCAGAGAGCTACAATATTGGGTTTTGGACAACTTTCAAACGATGAAGCACATGTTTATAAGTTGCCATTGCCTCCATCTCTTGAATCCAAAACCATTTTCAGACGCATGACTGTCACGTTGGCCTGGTTATCGCCTATATCGGCAAATACACAAAGATATCGCAACGCAAGACTTTGGTTTGAAGTTGATGATAAAGATTTAGTTCCAAATCGAACAAAGGGGGCGGATTGGCACGCAGTTAGACGAGGAACAGTACAGCATGAAGTTTTTGCGGGTGAAAAAGCAGTTCCGTTTAATAACAAAACTTCTATTGAAATCACAGTAAATTGTTGTAAAGATGCCGGGAAGATTCTGAAGCCTGTTGCATATGGATTAGTTGTAACATTAGAAGTGTCAGAGGAACTTGATATATCTGTTTATGATGAAATTAAAACATGTATAGCACATGCGATTAAAGTTTATCCTCAAATGGGGCTTTAACTAAATTAAATGTGTGATTTGTAAGATTTTACTTACATGAGTGCGGTGCAAAAGATTGAATTTAAACAAAATCATAACTGTTAATCCTTTGTTGAGTTATTTGTTTTCTTGAAAATTCGCTCTTTTGCCGTTTTAATAAAGATAAAGAAATTATTTCTTGCTGAAATAGTTGATATTGATAATTCGAGAGGGTGTGCTGTTATTCAATATTTTTCTATGTTTTATCGTTTGGAGGATCTTGATATGGCTGATGAAATGATTATTGAAAAAATTAAAAATTCTGAAATGTTTGATCCCAAGTGGTATGTTGACCTTTACAGAATTGCAGAATTAGAAGGTGTTGATGATTCATATTTCTATGATAAAGCATTAGAGCATTATCTTGATGTAGGATGGAAACTTGGATATGATCCTTCCAGGAAATTTTCAACATCAGGATATCTGTGTAAGCATTTGCATCTTAAGATTCACGGAATCAATCCTCTTGTTTATTATGTAGAGACAGGCATGAAAGAAAAGAGGGAGCTTGAACCTCATCGTTCGTGTTCAGGTATTTCTGTAGTCATGGCTACCTATAACAGAAGAGATGTTATCAGTCGTGCTATTGATTCTGTGTTGAATCGCAAATCTAAATATGATGTCAAATTCGAATTGATAATAGTAATAGATGGTTCCACAGATGGATCCTTTAAGTTTATTCATGAACACTATAACGAACAGATTGCATCAAAAAAAATTGTTGTTATTGAAGTTGAACATGGCGGTTTGGCCTATGCCAGAAACAGAGGTGTAGAAAATGCCAGATTTGATTGGATATGCTATGTTGACGATGATAACTTGGTAAGAGACAACTTCCTTGATGTTTTTTATCTTGCCATCATGACGAATCGCGGTTCTGAATTTTTTTATGCGCAGCACTTGCTATCAACAAGGAATAAATTTACTGAAAGAGAGTTTGATCGTAATTTGTTGCTTAAAGGCAATTATATAGATGCCGGGGTAATTTGTCATTCAAAATCGATTTTCTACAGGGCGGGGTGCTTTGATGAATCATTGATAAGATTAGAGGATTGGGATTTAATTATCAGAATTACTGGATTAACTGAACCTGTTTATATACCGGAAATTGTGCTTGATTATAATTCAAGTGATGAATCTGACAGAATTTCAAATTCTGTTCCTGAAGTTAGCAGTATATTAGCAATAAGATCAAAATACAGGTCTGAAAGACTGCTCTATGACGCAATTAACAATCTGAATGTTAAATTTGAGAATAAAATAAATCAAATATCACAAAATTATGAGGAGGCAATAAAAGCTATGAGAGAAGAATGCAGGAAACAAATGACTGAAATGTTAGTTGAATTTGAGAGTAAATTAAAAAAGTCATCTTAGGATTTGCTAAATATTTAATCTTTATTTTGTTGTTGAGATATGGAATAATTCAAAAGATGTTATTATTAAGTG